>JBOHII010000258.1:0-5351 GCA_050725955.1 Pseudolabrys sp.
CCGTACACCTTCTCCAGCGCCGAGGAAATCTCGCCGACGGTGGCTTTGGCGCGGGCGGCGTCAATGGCGAGCGCCAGCAGATTGCCGTTGCCGCGCAAGTTCTCGTCCTTGGCGGCGCGGGTGAGCGCGTCGAGCGCTTCTTGCAAGGCCGCCGGGTCGCGCTCGGCCTTCAGGCGGTTGAGCTTGTCGACCTGCATATGCATGACGGCGGAATTGTCCACCCTGAGCACGTCGATCGGCGCCTCGTCGGTCGGCTGGTATTTGTTGACGCCGATCACCGACTGCACGCCGGCGTCGATGCGCGCCTGCGTCTTGGCGGCGGCTTCCTCGATGCGCAGCTTGGGAATACCGGCCTCAATCGCCTTGGCCATGCCACCGAGTGCCTCGACTTCCTCGATATGGCCCCAGGCCTTCTTGGCGAGCTCATAGGTAAGCCGCTCGACATAATACGAGCCGCCCCAGGGATCGACGATGCGGAGGCTGCCTGCCTCCTGCTGCAGCACGATCTGGGTGTTGCGCGCGATACGGGCGGAAAAATCGGTCGGCAGCGCCAGCGCCTCATCGAGCGCGTTGGTGTGCAGCGACTGGGTCTGGCCTTGCGTCGCAGCCATCGCCTCGATCATGGTGCGGGCGACATTGTTGAACACGTCCTGCGCCGCGAGCGACCAGCCGGAAGTCTGGCAATGCGTGCGCAGCGACAGCGCGCGCGCATCGTCCGGCTTGAACGGCTTCATCAGCTTGGCCCAGATCATGCGGGCTGCGCGGAGCTTGGCGATCTCCATGAAATAATTCATGCCGATCGCCCAGAAGAATGAGACGCGCGGTGCGAATTGATCGACGGTGAGGCCGGCCTTCAATCCGGCGCGCACATATTCGACGCCGTCTGCCAATGTGTAGGCGAGTTCGAGGTCCTGCGTCGCGCCGGCTTCCTGCATGTGATAGCCGGAAACCGAAATCGAATTGAACTTCGGCATCTCGGCGGAGGTGTAGGCGAAGATGTCCGAGATAATCCGCAAGCTGGGCGAGGGCGGATAGATATAGGTGTTGCGCACCATGAATTCTTTGAGAATGTCGTTCTGGATCGTGCCCGACAATTTATTGTGCGGCACGCCCTGTTCTTCCGCCGCGACAATGTACAGCGCCAGCACCGGCAGCACCGCGCCGTTCATGGTCATCGACACGCTCATCTGGTCGAGCGGAATGCCGGAAAACAGCGTGCGCATGTCGTAGATGGAATCGATGGCGACGCCCGCCATGCCGACATCGCCGGCAACACGTGGATGGTCGCTGTCGTAGCCGCGGTGGGTGGCTAGATCGAAGGCGATGGAGAGACCCTTCTGCCCGGCGGCGAGGTTGCGCCGGTAGAAGGCATTTGAGTCCTCCGCCGTGGAGAAGCCGGCGTATTGCCGGATGGTCCAGGGCTGCGCCGCGTACATCGCGGGGTAGGGGCCGCGCAGGAACGGCGGCTTGCCCGGGTACGTATCGAGGAAGTCGAGCCCGGCGAGGTCCTTCTCGCCATAGGCGGCCTTCACAGCAATGCCTTCCGGTGTCATCCAGGGCTTTGCCGAGCCGTCGCCCGGGGCCATTGGCGGATCGGCAAAATCGACGCTGGCGAAATTGGGGACCTGACTCATTTGATACCCAGAATATCATGCGCGGCCTGCAAGGTCGAAACCACGTCGCAGCCCGCGTAAATGAAGGCTTTCACCCCGGCCTGCCGCCAGTTTGCCTCGTGTTCGCCCGGCCGGCCGGCGAGGTGGACCGAGCCGCCCGCCGCTGTCAGCGCCTGCGCGGCGCCCGCCGCTTGCGTCTCATACACTTTATCCGATGAACATAGGCAGGCGAGCTTGGCGCCCGATTTCTTGAACGCAGCGATCATCTCGGCTTGGTCCTTGAAGCCGTCATTGCCCACCACGGCCATACCGCCGGCCTCGTAGAAATTCTTGGCGAAGGTTGCGCGCGCGGTGAACTCGGACAGGCGGCCGAGATTGGCCAAAAAGACTTTCGGCCGGCTGCCGCTCTTCGCCAGCAACCGGTCGCTTGCCTCGCGCAAAGCCTCGAACGGCTCGGCGAGGCGGATGCTGCGCAGTGGCTCGACGCGGGCGACGGCGGCGCTTTCTTGCGGCGGCGCGAGCGGCGCGACGTCGAGCACCGCGGCTGCCTTTTCATCGAGGTTCGGATAGTCGCTGGTGCCGGTCAGCGCATCCTTGCGGCGGGCGACCGCCTTCTGGCGTTCGGCGCGCACTGCCGAGACGTCGCGCTGAAGCAGGCCGCTTTCGAGCGCAGCCCAGGCGCCGCCGGCGGCATCGAATTTCTGGAACAGCGCCCAGGAAGCCGCGGTGAGCTTGCTCGTCAGATCTTCGATCGCGCCCGAGCCGGCGGCGGGATCGGCGACTTTCGCGAGGTTCGACTCTTCAAGCAGAATGAGCTGCGTGTTGCGCGCGACCCTGCGGGCAAAAGCGTCGGGCAGTCCGAGCGCTGAGGTATGCGGCAGCGCGGCGATATTGTCGGCGCCGCCAAGACCGGCGGCGGTGACCGCGATGGTCGTGCGCAGCATGTTCACGAAAGGGTCGCGCTTGGTGAGCATGCGCCACGCGGTTTCGGCGGCGACGGTGGTTGGCTTCGGCACGAGGCCGCAGGCCTGCTCGACGCGCGCCCACAATTTCCGCACGGCGCGGAACTTGGCGATGGTGAGAAACTCATCGGCATCGGCCGCCAGGCGGAAGTAGATCATGCCGCGCGCCGTATCGAGCGGCACGCCGCCGGCTTCGAGCGCGCGCAGGCAATCCACCGCGGCGGCAATGGCAAAGGCCAATTCCTGCGCTTCCGAGCCGCCCGCATTATGGATAATACGCCCGTCGGCGACCGCGAACGGCCCGCGAAAACCCTGCTCGGCGAGATTGCGGATATTGGTCGCGAAAATCTTGGACAGTTCGCTCCACGGCATCGGCGTTGCGCCCGACGCTGCGAAGCCGCCAATCGGATTGATGCTGGCACGCATGTCGACCGAAGCCGGCGCAAGCTTGCGGGCTTTCACCAGCGAAGCGAAATGCTGCACGGCGGTGCGGGTCGCCGGGCTCAAATTGAAGTCGATCGTGATGCCCGCGTCGAGTTCGACGCCGTCGAGCGCGCGCGCAGGCGTCTCCGGCGTCGCCGCGAGGCCGTAGCCATTGGCGTTGAGCGAGCCGGCGAACACCAGCGTCAGTCCGGTGGCGCCGTTTTCCAGGTCTTCCAGCGCTTGGCGGTTGGCTGCCGAGGGATCCGGATGATCGACGCGTTGCATCAGCGTCCAGGCTGCGCCTGCCGCGCGCCCGGCAACCGGCTTGGCGCCGGCCGCGCGCGCATAGAGCGGCTCGATGCGCAACCCGTCATAGGTTTGGCTCGTGAGCCGCTTGTCGAACGCGGCGCCTTTGAGCGCAGCTTCGACCAGCTTGCGCCAGTCGGCCTCGCTGGTGGCGGGGAATTCGGCGGCGAGGGAAAGGTCTTCAGTCATCGGCGAAAATTGCCATAGTCGGTGGGGGGCCGCCATTGAGTAAAAGCAAATTGCGTGCCCGTCATGACCGCGGCGGCAGCCGCTGGATTCCGGTAGGATCGACGGCTTTGGCCGCCTCCCGCACGGTGCGCCCGGCAATGAGCAGATCGGGCGCGATTTCGGTGAGCGGCACCAACACAAAGGCGCGTTCGAACAAGCGCGGATGCGGCACGGTCAGACCCAATTCGTGCACCGTCATATTGCCATAGGCGATGATGTCGATGTCGGCGGTGCGCGGACCCCAGCGCTTCTCGTGCGCGCGGTCGCGGCCGAGTTGCAGTTCAACGTCCTGCGCGCGCGCCAGGAGTTCGCGCGGCGAGAGCGTCGTCTCGACCACGATGCACAGGTTGACGAAGGGCGGCTGGTATTTGAAACCCCAGGGCGGCGTGCGGTAGTCGGCCGAGCGTGCGGTCAGCCGCACTTTGGTGCCGTCGCACAAAAGCGCCACCGCGCGATCGAGAATGATGCGGCTGTCTCCGACATTGCCGCCGAGCGCAAGCCAGGCCTCGGTCATGACCGGGAATCGCTCCGGGCGCGCTCGAGCGTGACGCCGACGTCGCTGAAGGTAGCCGCGATCGGCGCGTGCGGCTTGTGAATCGTCACCTTGACCTTGCGCACGCGCGAAAAAGCGCCGAGCACGGCGTCGGCCACACGGCCGCCGGCGGCTTCGATCAGTTTGCAGCGCTGCGCGCAGAACGCCTTGCTCGCGCAGACAACCACCTTGTCGTAGGAAACCGTGTCGACCACCTTGTCGGACCGCACCGCGTCGGCAAGATCGATTTGCAGTTCGAGATCGAGGATGAAGGTCTGTCCGACCTTGCCCTCATACGGCATTACGCCGTGGTAGGCGTGCAGCGACAGCCCGTGAATGAAGATGCGGTCGCTCATCGCGCCGCCTCGATGGCGGCGCGCACCCGCAGCGCCTGCACGGTTTCGGCGACGTCGTGCGCGCGCACGATTGCCGCGCCGTTGGCGACCGCTTCGAGATGGCTGGCGATCGAGCCGCCCAGCCGCGCGTCCGGCGGTGACGGCGTCACCGCATTGATGAAGCGCTTGCGCGAGGCGCCGACCAGGATCGGCAGTCCGAAACGTTTGAATTCGGCGAGCCGCGCGATGCAGGCAATGCTCTGCTCCGGTGTTTTGCCGAACCCGATACCGGGATCGAGCACGATCTTGTCGCGCGCAATGCCGGCACGCTGCGCGATCTCGAGCGATCGCGAAAAGAAAGCGATTACCTCGGCGACGATGTCGAGCTTGGCATCGGCGGCCTCGCGGTTATGCATGACGATGACCGGCACGTTGCGCGCGGCCACAAGCTTCGCCATCTCCGCATCGCGCTGCAATCCCCACACGTCGTTGACGATGCTGGCGCCTTGATCAAGCGCCCAGGCGGCGACGCTCGCCTTGATCGTGTCGATCGACACTGGCAGGCCGAGCTTGCGCAGCGCCGGCAGCACCGGCTTGAGCCGCGCCAGCTCCTCCTCGGCGGCAACCGGCGCGGCGCCGCCATAGGGCCGCGTCGACTCGGCCCCGATATCGAGAATGTCGGCGCCCGCATCGGCCATCGCCGCGGCATGGGCGATAGCCTTGCCCGGGTCAATGAAACGGCCGCCGTCGGAGAAGGAATCCGGGGTTACATTGAGGATGCCCATGACCAGCGGACGACGCAGCGCGAGCAGCGCTGAAAGCCCGCAAGGCGCGGGTTTTTGCGCTTGCTCGGCGCTGGTTTCGATGCTGCGGGCGAGCTCCATGGCGGTGGCTTTGCGCTTTAAGGCGCGCGGCTGTCAAGCACACCTCTTTCGCCGCTTGCCGCCCGGAC
>JBOHII010000259.1:0-5764 GCA_050725955.1 Pseudolabrys sp.
CGCTCTTTTTTAACGGCAAATCCGTCGAACGGCTTTTTCACCGTGAGCGCGCCGCCATGCGGCAATCCGGAATAATCAGAAATCTTTCAGCAGCCGCTCGATGTAATCGAGTTCGAGCTGCGGGCGATTGCTCTCGCCGTAGCGCTTGCGCAGTTCTTCCAGAATGCGGCGGGCGCGCTGCGCATCGATCTCGCCCGGCACCTTCACGGTTAAGTCATCGCCGTAATCGCGGCCGCGCAACGGCCGCCCGAGCGGATCGGTGTCCTGCTGAGCGCGCTGGCGGCCATTACGGCCGGGCTGACCGGGGCCTTGCCCCATGCCCATGCCCTCCTGCTGCATCTGCTGTGCCAGCCCCTGTGCGCCCTTGCGCATGGCTTCCAGCGCGCGGCCCTGGCTGCCAACGGCACTGTCGGCATCGTTCTGACCGAGTTCGCCCTCCGCCTCGCCCATGGCTTCGCCGGCGTCGCCGAGTTGACCCATATTATTCCCGCCCTGGCCTTTCTGGTTCGGGTCGGGATTGCCGAGGCCGCGCTGGCGCAATTGCTCCAGCAGCTTGTTGAGCCGGTCGCGCAGGCCCTGCTGGTCCTGACGCAGGTCGCCCAATTGCTGCTGACCCTGCCCCTGCTGCTGGCGCTGACGGTCGCGCCGCATGTCCTGGCCCTGCTTGAAGGTCTTGTCGCGCAACTGCTGCTGCTTGCGGATCATGTCGCCCAGTTCGTCGAGCGCCGACATCATGTCGTCGTCGCCCTCCTCGCCCTCCGCGCCGGGCCGCGCCGTCTGCAGGTTCTCCAGCATCGACTGCAATTCTTCCAGCAGCCGGCGCGCGCCCTCCTTGTTGCCGGAACGCGCCAGGTTCTCCAGCCGGTCGAGCATGCTCTTGAGATCGCGCTGGCTCAGCATGCGGGTATTGCGGTCGAGTGGACGCGAAAGCTGCTGCGGGTTCTTGCGCATTTCTTCCGTCAGCGCCTGCAGGTACTTGTCCATGGCGGCGCGCAGCTGATCCATCAGCTTTTTCAGCTCTTCGTCGCTGGCCCCGCGTTCGAGCGCCTGGCGCAAGGCGTCCTGCGCCTGCCGCAGCGCCTGTTCGGACTGACTGACGTTACCGTCCTCGAGTTGCGTTGCCATGTCCCACATGCGCGCCACCACCTCGCGCAACTGGTCGTCGCTCTTGGCGTGCGCAAGGTCGAAATAGATTGAGCGCAAGCCGAGGTAGACCGCTGTCTCCGGCGTGAACTGCTCCGGCGCAATGGTGAGCGCATCGAGCGCGGCCAATACCAAAGGCTTCGCCTCGGCGTCGAGCGCCAGGATGCGGCGCTGCTCGATCAAGGCGCGCGCCACCGGCTTGACGAAGATACGTTGCGGCAATTCGAACTCTTTCGGCTCGCTGCGCCCCACGTTGCCGGCCTCGTCGCGCGCCACCAGCGTGATCGCGACCTTGGCGCCGGCCCACGGGTGCTCGGTGAGGTCGCGCGTCGTCTGCGCGGCGCCCGCGCGGGTGCGCGCCTGCGGCAGCGTCAGCGGAAATTCGGGCGCGCCGAACAGCGGGTGCACGGGCTTTTCGCCGTCGACGTCGTCGTCCTTAAGCGCGAATTCGGCGTGCGCCTCGACCACGCCGTAGTCGTCGTCCACCTTGTAGTCGAGCCGCAGCGAACCGCGCGCCTGCCGCTCCGGATCCTTGATCAGCGCGATGGTCGGTGCGCGGTCGGGGATGGCGGTGAAGGTCCAGGCGAGATCGCTATTGGCGACGCCGTGCAGCATGGCCGAGCCGTCGTCCTTGATCACGAAGCGGCGCTGCTCGCTGCCCGCCGGCAGCGGCGAATGCGCCTCGGCGGGGGCGTCTTCGATGCCACCTTTGCGCACGATGTCGAAACGCACATTGCCGGTGGAGCGGACCACCAGAATGCTGCCGGTCGGCACCGCCACCGGCGCCGTCTCATGCGCGTTTTCGCCCGGGCGCAGGCCTGCCAACATGACCGGCGGTCGGCCGGTATAGACCGGCGGATTGACCCAGGCATCGATGCGGAAGTTGGCCGGCGCCACCACGCCGTGCCAGTCGAAGGCGGCGGCGATGCGCTTGAGATGCTCGCCGCCGGCGGCAAAATAGGTAGCGAACGCCAATATGAGCACGAGCGCGCGCAGCGCCATCGGATCGCGCATATCGAGCCGCGGCGACGGCCAACCGGCCTTAAGCTTGCGCGCCGAAAGCAAGGCGCGTTCGACATGCGCCCGCCAGAGCGCTTGCGCGACCGGATCGTTCTGGTTGGCGGCAATCTCGTCGTTGACCGCAGAGGCCGGCCGGTGCGTCTCGCCGCTGCGGCGGTCGAGCCGGCGCAACCCATCATAGACGCTGGGCAGCCGTAGCAGCACCAGCGGGATGGCCGCGATCGCAGTGACGATGCCGAATAGAACCAGGCCGATGGCGCGCGCCAAAGGCGGCAATACCAGCCATAGGCCTGCCCAGGAAAATGCCAGGAACAGCCCAAGCGCGGTCGCCAGCGTGGCCAAAGCCGGCCACAGCCCTTCCCACAACAGGCTGCCGCGTGCGCGCTGGAGTGCTCGCGCCAGCAGGGCCCGGGCCGGGTTCTCCTGCTTTGGCTGCTCGTCCAATCCGTCCAAGGGCCGCTCCGTCGCCAGGGGCCGAGAATCTTTGACAGGTTATCACGCAGGCAATTCCTAGGCCATGCGCGGGGTTCATGCGTTTAAAGCCAATCCGGCATGCGATCGAGCGCAATCAATTGGTCAACTTCAAGGCGCGGGCGGACTACGGCCCATTGCGCGCCGTTTACCAATACTTCCGGCACCAGCGGCCGCGTATTGTAAGTTCCCGCCTGCACCGCCCCATAGGCGCCGGCCGACATCACCGCCAGCAGCGCGCCCGGCGCCGGCTCTACCATTTCGCGGTCGAGGGCGAGGAAATCGCCGCTTTCGCACACCGGCCCGACTACGTCGGCGCGGATGCGCCGCCTCGATCCCACCAGCTCGGCCACCGGCAAGATCGCGTGATGCGCTTCGTACAAAGTCGGGCGAATGAGGTCGTTCATGGCGGCATCGACCACCACGAAATTCTTTGCCTCGCCGCGCTTAGCGAACAGAACCCGCGTCACCAGGATACCGGCATTGCCGACGAGCAGCCGGCCCGGTTCGAACATCAGCCGGCAATCGAGATCGCGCGTGGCGCGCTTGACCAGCTTGGCATAGTCGTCCGGATGCGGTGGCGGCTCGTTGCCGTCGTGATAGGGAATGCCGAGCCCGCCGCCGAGATCGACATGGGAGATGCGGTGCCCGTCGCTACGCAGCGTGCGCACAAACTCGGCCAGCAGCCCGAACGCATCGTCAAACGGGCGAAGATCGGTGATCTGGCTGCCGATATGCATGTCGACGCCGGCGACCTTGATCCCGGGCAATGTCGCGGCTCGCGCATAGACCGCGCGCGCCTGGCTGATCGGGATGCCGAACTTGTTCTCGGCCTTGCCGGTAGCGATCTTGCGGTGCGTCTTGGGATCGATATCGGGATTGACGCGCACCGAAATATTCACCGCGCGTCCTTTGCCGGCGGCGATCGACGACAGCAAATCGAGTTCCGGCTCGGATTCGACATTGATGCAGAGAATGCCTTCCTCGACCGCCAGCGCGAGCTCGCGCGCGGTCTTGCCGATCCCCGAGAACATGATTTTGTCGGCCGGCACGCCAGCGAGCCGGGCGCGCATCAGTTCGCCTTCCGACACCACGTCGGCGCCGGCGCCGAGCTTGGCGAGTGTGGCGACCACGGCCTGGTTTGAATTCGCCTTCATGGCGTAGCAGACGAGCGCGTCCACGTCGGCGAAGGCGCCGGCAAATACCTTGTAGTGCCGCTCAAGCGTCGCGGTCGAATAGCAGTAAAACGGCGTCCCGATGCTGTCGGCGAGCGTATCGAGGTTCACCGCCTCGGCGTGCATGACGCCGTCGCGATAAGCGAAGTGGTGCATCTCACACGCTCAGTTTAGTAGGACATCGAGAGGGATTGTTTTTTTCGGGCCCTTGGGCGCCAGCGGCTGGCCATCGGGACCGACGCCGGGATTGCCGGCTTGTGTTTGTCCGCCGATCGGCGCTGCGCGTTTATTGCTCATCAATTCCGGCATATTCGCCTGCGGCTCACCTGCGAGCGAGGCGCCGGGCGGTGGATCAAGCGGGCCCTTGCGGCCGCAACCGGCGAGCGCGAACGCGGCGGCCAGCGCGCCGAGTAAAACGATACGAAGAACCGGGCGGTCAGAAAAAGCCTTCAAGAAACGCGCTCCTCGGGTGACGAACAGCATAGCAAATCACGCGAACAAGGCCAAACTGGGTAGGACAAAGTCAGGATTTCTCCTTGTCCAGCTTGTGCAGCCATTTCTTCGCCTGCGCGCGCACGTTTTTTGGCGCCGTCCCGCCGTAGCTCGCGCGGCTCCTGACCGAACGGTCGACCGACAGAACGCCGAACACATCGTCGGTTATCTTGGGCTCGATCGCGCGCATGGCGGCGAGCGGCAACCGGTCCAGCGGCACGCCCGCCTCCGTCGCCTTGGCAACGATGCGGCCGGTCAGGTGATGGGCGTCGCGGAACGGGATTTTCAGCGCCCGCACCAGCCAGTCGGCAAGATCGGTGGCGGTGGCATAGCCCTCGCCCGCCGCCTTCTTCATCGCCGCCACGTCCGGCTCGAGATCGGCGGCCATGCCGGTCATCGCCGCAATCGATAGTCGCAACGCGGCGAGCGCATCCATGACGCCCTCCTTGTCCTCCTGCATGTCCTTGGCATAGGCGAGCGGCAGACCCTTCATGACCACCAGCAGCGCGGTGAGCGCACCGAACACGCGGCCGGCCTTGGCGCGCACCAGTTCGGCCGCGTCGGGGTTGCGCTTCTGCGGCATCATCGAGGAGCCGGTGGTGAACTTGTCGGACAGCCTGGCGAGGCCCACAAGCGGCGACGTCCAGATCACGATTTCTTCGGCCAGCCGCGATAGATGCACCGCGGTAATCGAAGCGGCGGCCAGCGTCTCCAGCGCGAAGTCACGGTCGGACACAGCATCGAGCGAATTTGCCGCCGGGCGGTCGAACCCGAGAGCCTTCGCAGTCATGTCGCGGTCGAGCGCAAAGGAAGTGCCGGCGAGCGCGCCCGAGCCGAGCGGAGATTCGTTGAGCCGCTTGCGCGCATCGGCAAAACGGCCGCGGTCGCGCGCCGCCATCTCCACATAAGCGAGCAGATGATGACCAAAAGTCACCGGCTGCGCGGTTTGCATATGCGTCAAACCCGGCATCACCGTGTCGGCGTGCGCCAGCGCTTTCTCGGCCAGCGCGCGTTGGAAGCCCGAAAGCGCGGCATCGAGCGCGTCGATCTCGTCGCGCGTCCACAGCCGGAAATCGGTCGCCACCTGGTCGTTACGCGAGCGCGCAGTGTGCAGCCGGCCGGCCGCCTCCCCGATCAGCTCGGAAAGCCGTCCTTCCACGTTCATATGGATGTCTTCCAGCGCACGCTTGAAGGAAAACTTGCCGGCGGCGATTTCTGACAAGATCGTGTCTAGACCGTGTGCGATCTTTTTTGCATCGTTGGCCGTAATGATGCCTTGCTTGGCCAGCATGTCGGCATGGGCCTTGGACGCGGCGATGTCCTGGCGGTAGAGATCGCGGTCGAAATCGATGGAGACATTGATCTGCTCCATGATGGCGCCGGGTCCGGACTTGAACCGCCCGCCCCACATCTTGTTGCTCATGCTATCGCTCTTCTCGCCGCTCTTCTTGCCGCTCTTGGCA
>JBOHII010000260.1:0-11485 GCA_050725955.1 Pseudolabrys sp.
CGATCTAGCCGCCCGCGCGCGCGCCAAGAAGCTCAAGCCGAATGAATACCAGGGCGGCGCCAGCGCGATCTCAAACCTGGGCATGTACGGCGTGCGCGAGTTCTCGGCCATCATCAATCCGCCGCACGCCACAATCCTGGCGGTCGGCTCAACGCGCCGTGCGCCGGTCGAAACGGCGAACGGCGGGGTGAAGTTCACCAGCCAGATGACCGTCACATTGTCTTGCGATCACCGCGTGGTGGACGGCACGCTCGGGGCCGAGCTACTCGCCGTCTTCAAGAGCTTCGTCGAAAACCCGGTCACTGCTCTGGTCTAACGGGGGAAACTATGGGCCGGAAATTTATCGTCTCCGCCGCCGTCATGTTCATCATGGCGTGGGCGCTGAGCTTCGTCGTGCATGGGCTGCTTCTGGGCAGCGACTATTCCGTCACCCAGGGCATGCGGCCGCCGGCCGAGGCACAGAAGATCATGGGCTGGCTGATTCTGGCTCAGGCGCTGTTTGGCATCGCCTTTGCTTGGATTTATCTGCAAGGCAAGGAAGACAAGCCTTGGCTGGCGCAAGGCATCAGGTTCGGCATCGCGGTCGCGTTCCTCACCGTGATCCCGACCTATCTCATCTATCACGTGGTAACGCCGGTGCCGCTCGTGCTTGCGCTCAAGCAGATTGTGTTCGACAGCATCCGGGTGGTGTTGATGGGCCTCGTGCTCGCCTGGATCAATCGCTGAGGAGGTAGGGAAGATGGCGGGCGAAAAGCCGGATGTGTTGCTGATCGGGGCCCGCAAGCCGGTCCTGATGCGCGGACTCGAGCCCAAGGCTACGTTGCATTACCTGCTGGAAGCCAAGGACCAGGACGCCTTCATAAAATCGGTCGGCGACAAAATCCGCGCATTCGCCGTCGCCTATACCGCGAACAAAGTCGATGCCGCTTTCATGCAGCGCTTTCCTAAACTTGAACAGATTTCGAGCTTCGGCGTCGGTTACGATCATATCGACGCCAAATGGGCGGGCGCGCACGGCATCATCGTCACCAACACGCCGGAGGTGCTCAATGAGGAGGTTGCGGACACCGCGCTTGGCCTCCTGCTCTGCACGGTGCGCGAATTTCCACAGGCCGAGCGCTATGTGCGCGCCGGCAAATGGGCCGAAAAACAATATCCGCTCACCAAGGCGACGCTGCGCAACCGCACCGTCGGCATGGTCGGCATGGGCCGCATCGGCAAGGCGATCGCGCGCCGGCTGGACGCGTTTGGCGTTCCCGTCGTCTATCACAGCCGCAGCCCGCAATCCGGCGTCGCCTATAAATATTACCCCAAGCTCGTCGAGATGGCGCGCGACGTCGACACGCTGATGGTGATCGTGCCCGGCGGGCCTGCGACCGCCAACATGATCGACGCCGAAGTGCTCAAGGCGCTCGGGCCGAACGGCATCCTCGTCAACATGGCGCGCGGTTCGGTGGTGGACGAAGCGGCGCTGATCGAGGCGCTGAAAAATCACACCATCTATTCCGCCGGCCTCGACGTATTCGCCAAGGAACCGCAGGTTCCGAAGGAACTCATGGAGATGGACCATATCGTGCTGTTCCCGCATCTCGGCTCCTCGACCGAGGTGACGCGCGCGGCCATGGACCAGCTCGTGGTCGACAACATCGTGGCCTGGACCGCAGGCAAGCCGCCGCTCACGCCGGTTGCGGAAACGCCATATCCGCCCAAGCACTCGTGAACATTGCCGCATCGGCCGTGTGCTATAGCGTCGTCATGGCTCGCCTCGCACTGATCGGCTTGGTTTGGCTGTGCCTGAGCGGCGGCGCATCGGCGCAGACGCCGCCCACGCTTGGCGATTCCGCGAAAAAAGTGATCGGCACCTGGGAATTTTCCAATGCGGAGCGCGACAAGGTTTGCACGCTGACCTTCACGTCCGACCGATCGCCGGGCGGCTTCGAGGTCACCTTCGACAAGATTTGCCCCAAGGTATTCCCGCTGGTGAACGACGTGGTCGCCTGGAACTATCCGGAGAATGATCTGCTGCGCCTGCTCGACGCGCAGGGCAAGTCGCTGGTCGAATTCAGCGAGGTGGAGGACGGCATCTACGAGGCGCCGACGCCGGGCGTCGGCGTGCTGTTCCTGCAAAATCCGGCCGCCGCCGCCGCGCCGCCGAAGCCGCCCGATCAGGTGGCCGGCGACTGGACGATCGTGCGCGGCAATGGCGCACCGCTGTGCCAACTTAACTTGGCGACAAACGCCGTACAGGACGGGATGGCGCTGACCGTCAAGCCGGGCTGCGATCCGGCGATCGCGCGCCTGGGTTTGACGCTATGGCAGATCGACCGCGACGAACTGTTGCTGGTATCGGCGCGCGGTAACCCTTGGCGCTTCGAGGAGGTCGACGGCAAGACCTGGCGCCGCATTCCGGAAAGCGCCGAAGGCATCATGCTGGTGCGGCAATCGTCAGATCAACCTTAGCCCTTTGAAGCTCGCATGCCCTTCCTTGCCGACGATGATGTGGTCGTGCACGGAAATGCCGAGGGGCTTGGCAACGTCGATGATCGCCTGTGTCATCTGGATGTCGGCGCGTGACGGAGTGGGGTCTCCGGATGGATGGTTATGCACCAGGATCAGCGCGGTGGCCGACAGTTCGAGCGCGCGCTTGACCACCTCGCGCGGATAAACCGGCGTGTGGTCGACGGTGCCGACCTGCTGCACTTCATCGGCGATCACCTGATTGCGCTTGTCGAGGAACAGCACGCGAAACTGCTCCTTGTCGGCGAAAGCCATCGCCGTGCGGCAATAGTCGAGCACGCTCGACCAGGATGACAGCACCGGGCGTTTCTTGACCTGGCCGCGCGCCAGCCGGCTCGCTGCCGCGTGCACGATTTTGAGCTCGGTGATGGCGGCATCGCCCATGCCCTTGACCTCGGCGAGGCGAGCCGGGGGAGCGGCTACCACCTCGGCAAAGGAGCCGAATTTGGTGATCAGGTCCTTGGCCAGCGGCTTGACGTCACGCTGCGGAATGGCCCGAAACAACATCAGCTCAATCAGTTCGTAGTCGCTCACCGCCTCGGCGCCGGCTTCGCGGAAGCGCCCACGCAGGCGCTCGCGGTGGCCCTTGTAATGCGGAGCCGCCTCGGAAAGGCCGCTCTTCCGCCCGCTGCCGCTATGCTTTGCCGCCATGAAAGACCCAGCCCACACCGCGCCGCCCTTGTCGGCATGATTGTAGTTCAGCCGCGGGTGGTAGACGAGGGCAGGGGAACGGTCAGCGTTTATAGGGCGGCTTGTCGAGCCCGGCTGGAGAGAAGGTGAATACCTCAGCGCCCTTGTCGGTGACGCCGACGGTGTGCTCGAATTGGGCCGAAAGTGAGCGGTCGCGCGTTACAGCGGTCCAGCCGTCGGACAGCACCTTTACGTGCGGACGGCCGATATTGATCATCGGTTCGACGGTGAAGAACATGCCCGGCTTGAGCACGATGCCTTCGCTGACGCGCCCGACATGAACGATGTTGGGTTCGTCGTGGAACAGGCGGCCGAGGCCGTGGCCGCAGAAGTCGCGCACCACGCTCATATGCTGAGCCTCGACGTAGCTTTGGATAGCGGCGCCAATGTCGCCGGTGGTCGAGCCGGGCCGGATGGTGGCAATGCCGCGCATCATGGCCTCGTGCGTCACCTCGATCAGCCGCTCGGCGCGGCGCGGAATCTCGCCGATCGCGAACATGCGGCTACTGTCGCCGTGCCAGCCGTCGAGGATCAGCGTCACGTCGATATTGACGATGTCGCTTTCTTTCAGCGGCTTGTCGCCCGGGATGCCGTGGCAGACCACGTGATTAAGCGAGGTGCAGGTCGACTTTTTGTAGCCGCGATACATCAGCGTCGCCGGCAGCGCGCCATTAGCAAGGGCGTATTCCAGCACCAGGCGGTCGATTTTTTCGGTCGGCACGCCGGGCCGCACATGCTCGACCAGCATGTCGAGGCAGCGGGCGACCAATTGCCCGGCCTTGCGCATGCCCTCGAAGGCGGCGGGGCCGTGGATCTTGATCTGGCCGGTCTTGCGCAGAGGGGCGACGGCGGCGTCGACGTAGGTCATGGCCGGTAATGTAAGGCTTGGTGCGCGCGGCGCAAGCGCCGGTACATACCCGCTTTATTCTCGAATGCACGAGAGTTAGTCCACGATCTTGCCGCCCAGGTCGTCCTCGATATGCACGCGAATGATGTCGTCGAAGCTCTTCTCCACCGTAAAGCCGAGAGCGGTGGCGCGGCGCGCGTCGAAACGGCTGGGCCAGCCGGCGACAATCCGTTGCACGAGTTCATCCGGCGCGCGTCGGATGCGCCCTGCGACCTTGTCGCCGGCAATGCGGCGCAAGGCCGCAATCTGCTCGCCTACCGTGCAGCACACGCCCGGCATGGTGAGATTGATACGGTCGCCCAATTGTGCGTGCGTCAGGCCGGCGGCGTGGATGAGAAATCCCACCGCCGAGCGCGGACTGGCGTGCCAATGCAGCACGCTGTCGGCGACCGGCAGGATCGCCTCCTGGCCGGCCAGCGGCTCGCGGATGATGCCGGAGAAGAAACCGGAGGCCGCCTTGTTCGGCTTGCCCGGCCGCACCACGATCGACGGCAGGCGGATGCCGACGCCGTCGAGCAATCCGCGCCGCGTGTGGTCGGCGAGCAGCAGTTCGCACATCGCCTTCTGCGTGCCGTAGGAGGTGAGCGGCGTGAGATGAAAATCGTCGGCGATCGCCTGCGGGAATGGCGCGCCGAACACCGCAATCGATGAGGTGAATACAAGCTTCGGCTTGTAGCCGCCGGCGGCGGCGCGGATGACCTCCAGCAGGGCGCGGGTGCCGTCGAGATTGACGCGGTAGCCCTTCTCGAAATCGGTTTCCGCCTCGCCCGACACCACGCCGGCGAGATGAAAGATCACATCCGGTCGTTCCGCGATGGCTTTTTCGGCTATGCCCGCGGCGGCTAGGTCGGCGGCTCGCGTCTTGACGTGATCGGAAAAGCCGGTCGGGCGCGCCGGCGCGAGAACGTCGAGCAAGGTCAGCTTTTCGATTGCGCGGTCGCCGAGGGCCCGGTCGATAACCAGCCGCTCCGTCAGCTTGCGGCCGATCATGCCGGCGGCGCCCGTGATGAGAACGTGCATTCAGGCCTCCATCGGTGCCTTGTCTGCCGGCTTGAAACGGTCGATACGGCGCAGATCGGGAAACAACATCATCCAGAGGCCGGCGATCAGCAGCGATCCGAACCCGCCGATCAGCACCGAGGCCACCGCGCCCAGCCAGGCGGCGACGGTACCGGATTCAAATTCGCCTAGTGTATTCGACGAGCCGACGAACAGGTAGTTGATCGCACTCACGCGCCCGCGCTTGTCATCAGGCGTTTCGATTTGCACCAGCGAAAAGCGGATCACGATGCTCAACGAGTCGGCGGCGCCAAGCGTCGCGAGCGCCATCAGGGAGAGCGGGAACCATGACGACAAACCGAAGACAATCGTCGTTACACCGTAAATCGCCACCACGGCGAACATCTTGGGGCCGATATATCGTTCGACCGGATAGCGCGAAAGCGTAATGGCCGTAATCAACGCGCCCGCTGCCGGCGCCGAGCGCAACAGGCCGAGGCCGATCGGCCCTGCCGCCAGAATGTCGCGCGCGAAGATTGGCAGCAATGCGGTGACGCCGCCGAGCAGCACCACGAACAGATCGAGCGTAATGACGCCCAGGAGACGGCGGTTGGTGCGGATGAATTCGAATCCGGCGAGTACCGAGGCGAAGGTCGGCGGCTGGCGCGCCGGCGTCATTCCTTTGACCTCGATCAAGCTGACCAATGTGATGGAGATTGCGAAAAACACGATGCAGAGCGCGGTAACCGCGACTGGGCTCGCGGCATAGATCAACCCGCCGAGCGCCGGCCCGCAGATCACCGCGAGCTGATTGGCCGACGTCCAGCCGCCGACCGCGCGGGTAATCAGCGGGGCCGGCACCAGGGCCGGCACCAGCGCGCTTCCCGTCGGCACTTCGAAGGCGCGTGCCGAACCGATCAGAAATACGACGCCGAACAGGATGTCTCGGCTCAAAACATTGGCGATCAGCGCCGTGGTAATCAACACCGCCGCCAGCGCGTAGGTCGCTTGTGCCACGCGAATAATGAGCCGGCGATCGTAGCGGTCGGCGGCGTGCCCGATCAGCAGCGTCAGGATCACCGCCGGCACGAACTGGATCAATCCGACCAGGCCGAGATCGAACGCGCTGTTGGTGAGTTGATAAAGCTGCCAGCCGATCACCAGAGCCAGCATCTGATAGCCGATCGTCGTCGAGACGCGCGCCAGCCAGAACAGCACGAAGGGTCGGTGCTGCATAAGACTCGGCGGCGACGGAGTGGATAGGCTCATTCCTTTCCGCCGTTCATTGCGCGTAAGCTGATTTTCTGCCGCCCGTCGGCGGTGAAATTGTCCGGCGCCAGCCAGCGCTCGAAATTTGCTTTGCGCGCCGGCCATTCGCCGTCAAGCATGGCGTACCAGGCGCTGTCGCGGCTGCGGCCCTTGCCGATCATGTGCTGGCGAAAGACGCCCTCGAAAGCGAAGCCATAGCGCAGTGCAGCCCGCCGCGATGCCTCGTTCAGCACATCGGTTTTCCATTCGTAACGCCGGTAACCCAGCGTCTCGAACGCGTAACGCGCCAGCAGATATTGCGCCTCGGTTGCAAGCGGCGTGCGCTGCAGCGCCGGCGAATAGACCACGTGGCCGACCTCGGCAACGCGGTGCTCGGGCCGAATCGCCATCAGAGTGAAGACGCCGACGGCGCGGCCGGCGCCATCGATAATGGCGTAGGCGTAAGCGTCGGCGAGCGGCGCGCGCGCGGCCACCCATTGCGCAAATGCTGCGGCGTCCGGAAACGGTCCGTAGCTTGGCATGTAGGTCCAGATCCGGTCGTGGCTCTGCACGGCCTCCCACATTGCCGGGGCGTGGTCGGGTTTGAGCTTTTCGATGCGGCCGTAGCGGCCTTGCACCGTCACCGGGCCCGGTAGCTTTGCCGGCGTCGTATCGACCGGCAGGCCTACCGGCTGGCCGGTTTTCGGGTGCGGCTCCGAGTCACTCATGTGTTGGGCGTTTCGCGCGGTCGTCGCTGAAAAACTTGTTGAGTTCCGGATTTGCTATCACCCCGGCAAACCTGTCGAAGCTTCCGTCTTTGGCGATTTCGATCGCCGCCTTGACGAAGGCGTCCATCGCGACGCGCGCGAGCGTGCCGCCAACGCTGATGCGGCGTACGCCCATCTCGCCGAGGTCTTTGACGGTGAAGCCGAACGCGCTGCTGTTGAGAAAATTGATCGGTTTCGGCGCCACCGCCTTGACGGTCGCCGCGATCTGCTCATGGTTCTTGATCCCCGGCGAGTACAGGCAATCGGCGCCGGCGTCGGCAAAGGCTTTCAGCCGGCGGATGGTTTCAGCCATGTCGGGCCGACCGCGGATGAACCCTTCGGTCCGGGCAGTGAACACCACGTCGCCGCCGGCTCTGTCGATGGCCGCGCGCGCAGCCTTCACACGGGCGAGCGCGATGTCGAAATCGTAAAGTGGCCGGTTCGGATCGCCGGTCGAATCCTCGATCGACAGTCCGGCGACGCCGGTCGCCACGCAGCGCGTGACATTTTCGGCCAGGTGTCCCAAGTCGTCGGCAAAGCCATTTTCGAAGTCGGCGTTGAGCGGCACGTTGGTGGCGGCGGCGATCTCGGCAAAATGCGCGAGAACCTGGTCGCACGATTGTGCTCCGTCGGCATAGCCCTGCGAATGGGCGAAGCCCGAACTGGTGGTGGCCAGCGCCTTGAAGCCGAGTCCCTGCAGGTAGCGCGCGGTGCCGACATTCCACGGATTGGGGATGACGAAACAGCCGCTTTGGTGCAGCGCGCGGAACGTGCGGCGTTTGTCGGCGGGAGAGGGGCTGGCCATGGGCGGTTCCTGGGCGGTTCCTGGGCGCGAAACGGGCGCGACCGTGCCACGATTGCCCGCACAAGGACAATGCCATTCCGTCATCCATTGATGAGGGAAAATCATCGGCTCGAGGTCGGCCGATGGCTCTCGGCGGGGTTTGATTTTCTCCGCCCGATCGGGTGAACTGCGCGCAAAATCGGGATTGCGCGGGCGCCAAAGTCAGTTGACGCGGCCGCTGGCCGGGGAGTGACACCATGCTGAAAACCATCGCTGCCTTCGACCGCATCGGCGAAGAAAATGCCTTTGCGGTGCTCGCCCGCGCCAATGCGCTGATCGCGCAAGGCCGCGACGTCATCAATCTCGGCATCGGGCAGCCGGATTTCCGCACCCCGGACTTCATCGTCGAGGCGGCAGTCAAGGCGCTACGCGAGGGGCATCACGGCTATACGCCGGCCAACGGTATTCCGCCGCTGCGCGAGGCGGTGGCCGCAGACCTGCACAAGCGGTTCGGCGTCGAGGTGTCGCCGGACAGCGTCATGATCATGCCCGGCGGCAAGCCGACCATGTTCATGTCGATCCTTATGTTCGGCGAGCCGGGCGTCGAGATCATGTATCCGGACCCGGGCTTTCCGATCTACCGCTCGATGATTGAGTTTACCGGCGCCAAGCCCGTGGCGGTGCCGATCCGCGAGGAGAACGGCTTTGCCTTCTCGGCCGAGGAGACGCTCAAGCTGATCACGCCGAAGACACGGCTGGTGATCCTCAACTCGCCGGCCAATCCGACCGGCGGCGTTACCGGCAAGGCAGAAGTCGACAAACTGGTCGCCGGTCTGGAGAATTGGCCGGATGTCTGCGTCATGTCGGACGAGATTTACGATCACATGGTCTATGACGGCGAGACCCACGTTTGCCTGCTCACTTATCCGTCGATCCGCGACCGGCTCATTCTGCTTAACGGCTGGTCCAAGACTTACGCCATGACCGGCTGGCGGCTTGGCTACGCGGTGTGGCCGGGCAAGCTCTACGACTACGCGCGCAAGCTGGCGGTCAACCTGCATAGCTGTGTCAATGCCTCGGCGCAATATGCCGGGCTGGCGGCGCTCAAGGGCCCGCAGGACGAAGTGTGGAAAATGGTTGCCGAATTCGACAAGCGCCGGAAGGTCGTGGTCGAAGGCCTGAACAAATTGCCCGGCGTGTCGTGCGCGACGCCGAAGGGGGCGTTCTACGCTTTCCCCAATATCAAGCGCACCGGCTGGAAGGCGAAGGCTTTGGCCTCCTCGCTGTTGGAAGACGCCGGCGTCGCCATCATCGGCGGGCCCGACTTCGGCATTCTCGGCGAGGGGTATATCCGCGTGTCCTATGCCAACTCGACCGAGAACATATTGAAGGCGCTCGCCCGCATGGGCGAATTCCTTGCAAGCCGCAAGGCGGCGTAAAATTATTTAGTGTCGTCCTCGCGCTCGACCACGACCCGGAACGGTGCACGCGGATTGAGGTCGCGCTGCGGAAACGGAATCTCGATGCCCTCGCGCTTGAAGGCGTCCCACAGCACCAGCATCACCTGTCCGCGCACATTGGTGAGGCCGTCCACCGGGTCGCGAATCCAGAAGCGCAGAATGAAATCGAGCGAGGAGGCGCCGAAGCCCTTAAGATGGCAAACTGGCCGGGGCGTGAGCAGAATGCGCGGCAACGATTTGACGGCTTCCAGCGCGAGGGCGATCACCTTGTGCGGATCGGAGGCGTAAGCCACGCCGAACTCGACATCGAGGCGCACCTCATCGTTGGAATAGGACCAGTTGATCACCCGCTGGGTGACAAAGTCCTCGTTGGGAATGAGGAATTCACGGCCGTCGCGGGTCACCACCGAAGTGTAACGCGCGCCCATTGAACTGACCCAGCCGAAGCTGTCGCCGACCGTGATCACGTCCCCCGGCTTGATCGACTTGTCGGCAAGCAGGATGATTCCGCTAACCAAGTTGGACACGATCTTCTGCAGGCCGAAGCCCAAGCCCACGCCGACCGCGCCGGAGAAGAACGCGAGCGCGGAAAAATCGATGCCGACTGTCGATAGCGCGATCAGGATGGCGAAGGTGATCAACAGCATGCGGATCAGCTTGCCGATCAGCACCTGGATTGACGGTGTCAGGTCGGCCGCGCTGCGCACGCGCCGCTCGAGAAAATCGCTGGCCACGTTCGCCGCCCACAGCGCGAACATCAGCAGCACCGTAGTCTTGATCACCAGGAGCGGCGTCACGCGCAGGCCGCCGATCACGATCGCGATCGAGTCGAGCGCCGCCATGGTTGGCTGCAGCAGGCCGAGTATGCTCAGCGCCGCGATCGTCCAGGCCGACACGGCCACCAGGCGATAAAAGAATTGGTTGCGGATGAGGCCTGCAACCAGCGCAATCACGACCCAGGCAGTGGCGAGGCTCACGGCGACGCCGAGCAGGTAGGTCCGGCTCGGCCAAGTCAGCGATTGCATCGTCGCGTGCATGACCGCTACGACCAGCACAAACACGATAGTGCCGAGATTGGCGAGGACGTGGTGGGTAAACTGACGGAAGAGCGCCGGCCAGCCCATGCTCAGCGTGGTGAGATCGATGCGGCGACGAATCAGTGTTGCCGTCAGGGTGCCGACCGCGGCGGCGAGCAGAATCAAGCCGATTTGCAGGAGCAGCCAAGGCGACACAAGCGCTTGGCCGAGACGATGCAGCGCATCGTTGAGGGTGCCGGCCAACTGATCGAAGTTGTCCATTTCGCGCTCCCGCTCGAGCCCCCGTGGAATTTGCCTGCGATCCGGACCAATATCAGATCGGGCCCGCGCCCGGCATCCGCCGCGGCAGGCAGTCAGGGGTTATGCACATGTACGATCGGGGTTTGTCCGAAGAACAGCGGATGATGCGGCAAAGCTGCCGCGATTTCATCGACGATATGGTTCTGCCCTACATCAAGCAGAACTGGCAGAAGGAATGGTCGATGGTGCCGGAAGACCGGCTGCCGATCAGCATTCTTGAAGGTGCCGAGAAGATCGGCATTCGTACCCTTGGCGTGCCGGAAGAATACGGCGGCGTCGAACTCGAGAAGGGTACCGAGGTGCGCACCTTCGCGCTGGTCGCCGAGGAAATCGCGCGCGGCGATTCTGGCCTCGCCGACAAAATGGTGCAGAACTGGAAAGTTTCGGTGCTGCTGCGCCAATTCGCACCCAAACATTTGCAGGAAAAATGGTTCAAGCGCCTCGTGGCGGAGCCGCAATTCCTCATGGCGCATTGTCTGACCGAGCCGCGCGGCGCTTCCGACCGTTGGCTGCCTTACAACGTGCCGGAAGCGGCCATGCAGACGCGGGCGGTGAAGACGAACGGAGGCTGGGTGATCAACGGCCGCAAGCAATTCATCTCCAACGGCTACGACGCGAGCCTCTATGTCGTATACGCCAACACCAATCCCAAGGTCGGCATGTTGCAGGGCACTTCGTCCTTCCTGGTGCCGCGCGAGACCAAGGGTTTTTCGGTCGCGCGCTGCAACGAGACACTTGGCTGCCGCTTCATGAACAACGGCGAGATGGTGTTCGAG
>JBOHII010000261.1:0-16012 GCA_050725955.1 Pseudolabrys sp.
TGAAGGCAGGTCCGGTATGGGTGCCGCCGCCTTCCCACTGGCCGACGACATAGTCGCCTTCTGCAATCAAATCCGCTGTGCCCCAAAAATTTAAATCCGGAAACGCATTGCGGAAGTCGGTCATGAACGCCTTGATGTCGGCGTGGCCACGACGCGGTTCATGCAGCGAGTACTTGAGCAACATGTCAGGCGCAGCGATGTCGTCGACGATCTGGAGATTGCAGGTCTTGCCCCAGAAATGGGTGAACCAGGCTCCGACAACATCCTTGTTGTCCTGCAGCTTGTTCATGGTGAACGCGGGTCCAGTGTAGAGTTTCTCTCTTGATCCTGTCGTCATGCGCCATCCTTGCTTTTCGAGTGATAGAGCCACCGACGTCAATAGGTGGTGATGCAACGGATACGGCGCGCGGGTTTTATGCGAACTCCGCTTCTTGTTGCGGTATCGAAATCACCGACGCGTTGCATTTTCGATTCAAAGATAAGAAGCGGAGCGTTTCGCTCTGAATGGACTCTATTTTGAGCGCATGCCGGTCACAAAATCGCTGCGCACATTACCTTTCTTATCGCTTCACGCGATTGCCGCGTCACGTGGTGATGGGTTGCGACCCGAGCTTGTGACTCTGTTTAGTCGCTTGGCTGGCGGTAGCGATCCCAAGCTTTCGGAAGTAGTGCCAATTCCGTTAGAGGGCGGCTTTGACGCGGACTCCCAAAAAGTCACGCGAGGTCAAGCTACATCTAAGAAAGCTGACGATCACAAAAGTTAGCGCCAAATCTTTCGTGGTTTTGGCGTGCCCATCCGCAGCGCACTTTCTACAAGGCGGCGTGCTTGGGCCATATATCGTCGACAAGCAATCGCAACGAGCCGACCTGCTTTGGCCCACATCTTTATCGGGCGCGCAACTTGGTCGAACGGTTCTTGCATAAGATCAAACAATGTCGGCGGGTCGCGACGCGCTACGACGAGCCCGCGGTCGATTACTTTGCCTTCGTTCGGCTCACTTCAATACGTTTATGGCTGCGCGTCAACGAGTCCATGCTCTAGACCACGGCGCCTTGCGGTAAAATCGGTCGAGCGTGTATGCAACAGGGGCGCAAATAGCCACTGAGCCGAGAGCGTATCGCGTGGTCGTTCCGTCCATCATCTTCTTGCACTACGGGCGTGCGGATTATCTCGTCAGGGCCGTACGGCAAGCCCGCGTAGCCAATCCGAACGCACTTATATTCTTCCTCGGCGACGAGGCGTCGATTCCATCCGTCCTGCCTTATGCCGAATGCCACGACGTCGCCCAGTACAGCGCGGGCGCCGCCCAGTTCCTCAAATCCTACGTCCACATGTCGCGCGATCCGGCCCAATTCACCGGCCGAAACATAGCGCGCTGGTTTGTGCTGCGAGATTTCTGTCGCAGCCGCGGCATCGCAAGCTTCTTCCACGTCGATTCCGACGTGCTGGTATTTGCCCCGGTGGAAAGCATTCTGGCCCGCTTTAATCGGGCTTTTGGCGCGTTCGATGTTGCACTCGCTCTGGCTAGCGATAGCTACAGCACGTGCGGTCATGCGTCGCTGTGGCTCGATCTCGATCGGCTTGCAGAATTCTGCGCGATGGTCGAGGCGATTTACACATTGGCCAATCCAGCCGCATTCCTGGACCTCGTCGCTTTCCATCACCTGCCGATCGAAAGCGGCGTGCGAAACGCCGGCCTAGTCAGCGATATGAAGTTGCTCGACATGTTCGTTCGTCAAACCACCGCACGCGTCGTCGACAGTAATGTCATCCTCGAGGGTGTGATGCTCGATCACAACATCAACCTGTCAAAACAGGTCGGGCACCCGTTTAAGATGGCTGACGGAATAAAACGGGTCGTTTGGCGCGGCGATGTTCCGCATGCTGTTCTTGCAGACGGAGGCGGCCTTGTCGGCCTCGCGGCGTTGCACTGTCAGGGCCGGGCGAAACAGCACATCCGGACTTTCACGCCCGCGATCCGGGGTGACGATGAAGCGCCTGCTATCGAGGGCACAGCGGCTCCCGAGTCCCTGGTCACCGCTGCCTATCGGGTCTTGTTGGGGCGCGAGCCGGACGCCGAGGGCTTGCGCGCCTGGACCGATCAAATCCGCGCCGGCTTGCCGCCGCTGCAGATGCTGCGGGCCTTTGTCGATAGCGAGGAATTCAATGGCCTTTCGATCATTGGCCGGGATGACATGCAGCCCAAACGCGACTTGGTCGTGACCCTGCAAAATCTGCTGAGGCAGAGGCCACACTGACGATTACCCAAGGGCGAGCGCCGCCGCGGTCATACTTCGTTCACCTCGTTTGCTGACCCGGCATTAAGCCTAAAACCCTAGCGTCGTCCGCGAAATCCGCAGCCTGGCGCGGGGAGTTATCGGTGGACGGCGAGCTCAAATCGCAAGCGGCCGGCGCGAAGCATGCACGCTGGCCGGCGGCGTGGTTGCGCCGCGCCGCCGCCACGCCGCGCGCCCGCACCAGGCCGTTTCCCACCTCGAAGCTGATCGTCGTGGTCGCGGCTTTCGCTTTTGGCACGACGTTGCTCGCCGCCGGCGTCGGATACGGGCTCGCCCAGCGGAGCGACGAGCACTTGTGGGCCGAGCAGCGCGCCTCGCTGCGCAACGCCATCGACGAATTCCGTAACCTGGCCGGCAAGTCCGACGCGATCGACCCGCGCGTCTTGCGCGCGGTCGAGCGGAGCGTCGGGCTCAAGGACCTCAAATTTGAAGGCGATCCTGCCGCGAGCGGGCGCGAGATGCAGCCGGTGATGGACGCGCAAGGGCGCATCGCCGGTTTCCTGACCTGGCAGAAGGTCCACCCGACGACGCAGGCGATGCAGGCCCTGCTGCCGCTCTTCGCCGGGTTCGCCCTGGTGCTGGTGTTCTTTGCCGGATTTTCGCTCTGGCAGCTCAGCCGCGCGCGGCGCGAACTGGCGGCGAGCGAGGAATTGGCCCGACGCGCCGCCGACGAGGACAAGCTTACCGGCCTGCCCAACCACGCCAAAATGTTCGAATTGCTCGACCTCGCGCTGGCCGAACGGGCCGACGACGAGGTGACCACCTTCGCGCTGATCGAGCTCGACGGCATGGCCGACGCCGACGCCCAGCTCGGCGTGCTCGGAAGCGACGAGTTGATCGTCACGGTGGCCCGGCTGCTCAAGGAGGCGCTGCCGGCCAATGCCGTCTGCGGCCGCATCGGCAGCGACGAATTCGCAGTGATGCTGACCGCCGACAGCAAAACCGACGCGGGCGCCGCTATCCGCGCCGCGATCGAAACCATCGCGCGCCCGCATTGGATCGACACTGTGGTGCGTATCAGCGCCCATGCCGGCTTCGCGCAGGCGCCGCGCCACGCCGCCACCCGCGGTGAGCTTACCCGCCGCGCCGAACTCGCGCGCCGCGCCGCCAACAAGAAGGGGCCGGGCGCCATTGTCGGCTTCGAACGCGCGATCGACACCACGTCGACCGACCAGAAATTCATCCAGCGCGAACTGCCGCGCGCGCTCACCGCCAACGAATTGGAGCTGCATTATCAGCCGATCGTGGTGTCGAACGGCGGACGCATCGTCGGCGTCGAAGCCCTGTTGCGTTGGACCCACGCAACGCGCGGGCCGATTGGGCCGGCGGTCTTCATCCCGGTTGCCGAGCAGATGGGTCTGATGGATACGCTCGGCGCCTTTGTGTTGCGGCGCGCGTTGCAGGAGGCCAAGCGCTGGCCCGACCTTTATGTGGCGGTCAATCTGTCGCCGCTGCAGGTGCGCGATGCCGCGATCGTCGATCTGGTGCGCTCGGCGCTCGCCGAAAGCCGCGTACCGCCGGAGCGGCTGATGCTGGAAATAACCGAGGGCGTGCTGGTCGACAATCCGGACGAGATGGTCAAGCGCATCGAGAATCTGCACGCGCTCGGCGTACGCATTGCACTCGACGATTTCGGCTCCGGCTATTCCAATCTCGGCTATTTGCAACGCTTCCCGCTCGACAAGCTCAAGATCGACCGCAGTTTCGTGACCGCGCTCGGCACCTCCGCCAATGGCGGGGTGATCGTGCAGGCGATCGTCGCGCTCGGGCGCGCGCTGGGCTTGACGGTGCTGGTCGAGGGCGTGGAGACGGAACAACAGCGGGTGTTGCTGCGGCTTGCCGGTTGCGACGAGATGCAGGGTTTCCTGTTCGCCAGGCCGGCGCCGGCCAAGGCGATAGACCGGCTGCTGACGCAGGGGAAAACGGGCGGCAGCGGGCGTCTGCTGCCGCCGCCGCTGTCGCCCGAGACGCTGACAGCCTGAGCGCTTGTCTATAAAGTCGCCCGCAAGCTGCCGGAGATTGCGACATGATCCCCAATGCCTGGGCGGGCTTCGATTTCGGCCTCGGGCCCGACGTCGAAATGCTGCGCAAGACCGTCAGCGGTTTCGCGCAGGACCGCATCGCGCCGCGCGCCGACGCGATCGACCGCGATAACGTGTTCCCGCGCGATCTGTGGCCCGAGATGGGCGCGCTCGGCCTGCACGGCATCACGGTGGAGGAGGAATACGGCGGCGCCGGCCTCGGTTATCTCGCCCATTGCGTGGCGATGGAGGAGATTTCGCGCGCATCCGCCGCGGTCGGGCTTTCCTACGGCGCCCATTCCAATCTCTGCATCAACCAGCTACGCCGCAACGGCACGCCGGCCCAGAAGAAGAAATATCTGCCCAAGCTGATTTCCGGCGAGCATGTCGGCGCGCTCGCCATGTCGGAGCCGGGCGCCGGCTCCGACGTGGTGTCGATGCGCACGCGCGCCGACAAGAAGGGAGACCGCTATATCCTCAACGGCTCGAAAATGTGGATCACCAACGGCCCCGTCGCCGACACGCTGGTGGTCTATGCCAAGACCGACCGCACCGCGGGCGCGCGCGGCATTACCGCCTTCATTATCGAGAAGGGGACGCAGGGCTTCGCCCCGGCGCAGAAGCTCGACAAGCTCGGCATGCGCGGCTCCGACACTTCGGAGCTCGTGTTCACCGACTGCGCGGTGCCGGAGGACAATGTGCTGGGCGCGGTCGGCAACGGCGTCAACGTGCTGATGTCCGGGCTCGACTACGAGCGCGTGGTGCTCGCCGCGGGTCCGCTCGGCATCATGCAGGCCTGCATGGACGTGGTGATCCCTTACGTGCACGAGCGCCAGCAGTTCGGCCAGTCGATCGGCCGTTTCCAGCTGGTGCAGGCCAAGCTCGCCGACATGTACGTGACCATGAACGCCGCCAAGTCCTACGTGTACACGGTGGCGAAGGCGTGCGACGAGGGCCGCACCACGCGCGAGGACGCCGCCGGCGCCATTCTGTATGCGGCCGAGCGCGCCACCTGGATGGCGCTGGAAGCGATCCAGTGCCTGGGCGGCAACGGCTACATCAACGATTTCCCGTGCGGACGTCTGCTGCGCGACGCCAAGCTTTACGAGATCGGGGCGGGCACCAGCGAGATCCGGCGCATGCTCATCGGGCGGGAGATTTTCGAGAAGACGCGGTAGGCCGTTGGCCTAGTCAGCCATTGAACGGGTCGCTCGTTGACCTTGTCGGCCATTAACTTTTTCCGGCGCCGAATCAGCTAGGCCTGCAACCGACATCGGCGGTAGGGGAGATGCGGTCATGATGCGGGTGCGGCTGAAAGCCGACGGGCGGATCGTGGAAATTCTGCCCGACGGCAGCGAAAAGACCCTCGATCATTCCAATTCGTCTTCGTTCGTGCGCCAGGTGCGCGCGCGTTGCGGGCTGACGCAGGCGGCCTTCGCCGAACAAATCGAGGTGCCGATCGAAACCATGCGTAATTGGGAGCAGGGCAAGCGCAACCCGCGCGGGCCGGCGCGCGCGCTGCTCAAGCTGATCGACAACGCGCCGCACGCAGCTTTTGCGGCGTTAGGCGGAAGACGGCGCTGAAGCGCCTTTTGGGCGGAAGACGGCGCTAGCCGCTTACTCGGCGGCGGCCGCCACCCGCCGGCGCGGCGCCGGGCGCGCCAACCGCATCAGCACGAACATCGCGAGCAGCGTCGCGATATAGGTCAGCAGTTGCAATTCGGTCGGCCGTTCGGTGTAGCCGATCAGCGTATGCAGCAATCGGCCGGCGATGCTGCCCTCGTTCAACAGCCAGGACGTATCCCAGACGGTGCGGTCGAGGATCACGGCTACCCCGGCATTGTTGAGGAATTGCACCGCCTGCGCCGCCATGCCGGCTGCCAGCAGCGCGATCAGCCAGCTGGTGACCGAGAAGATGTAGCGATTGGGAATCGCCAGCAGCCCGAAATAGGTGAGTGCCGTAAAGGCGGCGCCGGCGGCAACGCCGAGCAACCCGCCGACGAGCAAAGCCGCGCCCGAAGTGCCGGAGGCGAAGATGCCATAGAGGAACAGCACCACTTCGGAGCCTTCGCGCAGCACCGCGAGGCCGACGACGACGGCGAGCGCTGTCAGCGGTTTGGCGCCTTCGCTCACCGCCGCGCCGACCGTGCGCATCTCATCGGCGATCTCGCGGCCGTGGCGCGCCATCCAGGCGTTGTGCCACATCAACATGACGACGGCGATGCCGAGCACGCTGGCATTGAACAGTTCCTGCCCGGCGCCTTCGAAGGCCTGGCTGATCGCGCCGGCAAACAGCGCTACCACCGCCGCGCCGAGCACGCCCGCGGCGACGCCGAAACTGACCCAGCGTCCGCGCCCGGCAACGCCGCGCGTCGCCGCCATCACGATGCCGACGATCAAGCCGGCTTCGATGACCTCGCGAAAGACGATGATGAGGGCGCCGAGCATTGCCGGTTATTCCGCGATCACCGCGCCCAGAGCGGTGTCTTCATGGAATTCGCCGAAGAACTTATAGCGGCCGGGTTTGAGCGGGCCGAAGCGCACCACGCCCTTCGATTTACCCGGGATGACCTTTTCGAATTTCAGCTCGTGGCTTTCGAATTCCTCCGGCGTCGGGTCGTCATTGCTGACGGTAACCGTGATGCGCTTGCCGGCCGGCACTTTGAGCTCGGCCGGCGTGAAGCGATGACCTTTAATGGTGATCGTATAGTCCTCGGCGCGCGCGAGCGCAGGGGCGAGGGCGATAAGCGCGGCGATAGCAAGACCGGCAAAAAGACGTCGCATCATCGTTTCCAACCGTGCTGAGTTGAGTTCACATGAGCATTGAAAACCACTGTTGCAAGTAAAAAACTGTCGATGCAAGTGGCTGATTTCTTTCTTTAATTATTCCAATGTAAGAACGGACGGCAAAGGCTTGCCTTTGCAAGTATTGCTGCGAACGGTGTGCCGCAAGAAATTTGCATGGAACCGTGATCGCCGGTTGGGCGCCCTGCAATAAGCCCGTTTGCGCGCGCGAGCGGACCCGGTTGGCAGCGCCGCCGCGACCGGGCATTCTCCCGCTCCCACCCGCTGGTTTTCACCATCCGCCGCGCAAGGAGATTTTGATGCAAATCGTTGAAGCCCACGGCTGCCGTATTCCAATGATCGGCTTCGGCACCATGACCCTCAAGGGGGACATCTGCGTACAGGCCGTGAAGACCGCGCTGCAGCTGGGATACCGGCATATCGACACCGCATGGTTTTACGGGAATGAAAAGGAGGTCGGCGAAGGGCTGCGCCAGTCAGGTATCAAGCGCGAGGACATTTTCCTTTGCACGAAGGTGCGCGAGACGCACCTGGAGCCGGAAAAATTTCGCCAGTCGCTCGGCGAAAGCCTCGCCAACCTGCAGCTGCCATGGGTCGATCTCCTGCTCATCCACTGGAACAACAAGGATATCCCGTTCAACACCTCGATCGGTGCGCTGTGCCAGGCCAAGAAGGACGGCAAGGCCAAGCACGTCGGCGTCGCCAATTTCTCCGCCAAGATGCTGGACGAGGCCTGGGCGGCGACTTCGGAACCGCTGGTCTGCAACCAGATCGAGGTGCATCCCTTCATCGACCAGGACAAGGTGCTCGCGGCGAGCAAGAAGCACGGCATGGCGGTGGTCGCCTATGTGCCGATCGCGCGCGGCAAGGTACCGGGCGCCGAGGTGCTGGAGAAGATCGGCAAGACGCATGGTAAGAGCGCGGCGCAGGTTTCCCTGCGCTATCTAGTGCAACTCGGCTGCTGTTCGATCCCGCGTACGGCGACGCCGGCGCACATGAAGCAAAATCTCGAAGTGTTCGATTTCAAGCTGTCGGACGCCGAAATGGCGGAGCTCAAGAAGCTCAACGCCACCAATATGCGCGTGGTCAATCCGCCGCACGCGCCGGTGTGGGATACGCCGTGATCCCCTCTGCGACTATTTCCAGGGCACGATGGCGAACCCGATGATCGCGGCGTGTCTGTCGCGTGCGACCGGCATGCAGGCACTATACCTGCGCGGCTTTGCCGACAACGTAGCGGATCGAAAATGACGATGGATGCGATCGAGGTTAAAGGCTTCAAGATTCCGATTGTCGGCCTCGGCACCTGGACGCTGCGTGGCCGCGAATGCGCGCGCCTGGTCGAGCAGGCGATCGGCTTCGGCTATCGCCACATCGACACCGCGCAGATGTACGACAACGAGCGCGAGGTCGGCGAGGGGGTGCGCGCCTCAGGCAAGCGCGCCGAGGTGATGGTCACCACCAAGGTGCAGCCGACGCTGCTCGCCCCGCACGATCTTGAACGATCGGTGAAGGAGAGCCTGGCGCAACTGCGGCTCGACGTCATTGATCTGCTGCTGATCCACTGGCCGAACCCGCGCGTGCCGCTCGCCGAAACGCTCGGCGCCATGGCCAAGATGAAACGCGAGGGTTACACGCGGGCGATTGGGGTGTCGAACTTCACGGTGGCGCTGCTCGAAGAGGCCAACAAAGTCTCGAGCGAACCGTTGGTCTGCAATCAGGTCGAGTATCATCCCTATCTCGATCAGGACAAGGTGATCGCGGCCTGCCGCCGGCTCGGCATGGCGATGGTGGCCTATAGTCCGATCGCGCGCGCCCAGGCCAAGGGCGACGAACTGCTCGCGCGCATCGGCAAGGCGTACGGCAAGGGCGCGGCGCAGGTGTGCCTGCGCTGGCTCATCCAGCAGGGCGTCGTCGTGATCCCGCGTACCAGCAAGGTCGAACGGCTGGAGGAGAACCTCGCGATTTTCGATTTCGATCTCACCGACGCGGAGATGAAGGAAATTGCCGGGCTCGCCCGCCGCGGCGGCCGTATTGTCGATTGGGCCTATTCGCCGAAATGGGATTGATTCGACTTGTCACGGCAGGGACAAGCCCGGCCATGACAGTTAGATAATAAAGCCTATGACCCTTTCGACCGACAGCGCGCTCGTTCTCTTTTCCGGCGGGCAGGATTCGACCGTGTGCCTTGCCTGGGCGCTCGAACGTTTCGCGCGTGTGGAGACCGTCGGCTTCGCCTATGGCCAGCGCCACGCGGTCGAACTCAATGTGCGCCCGCGCATCCGCGAGCGCGTGGCGGCGCTCAATACCGACTGGAAAACGCGGCTCGGCGAGGATCACGTCATTACGATCGAGGCGCTCGCCGCGATTTCCGAGAGCGCGCTCACCGGCGAAGCGGCAATCGAGATCGCCGACAACGGCCTACCCACCACCTTCGTGCCCGGCCGCAATCTGATTTTCTTTTCTTTCGCCGCCGCGCTCGCCTATCGCCGCGGCGCCCGCCACCTGGTCGCCGGCATGTGCGAAACCGACTATTCCGGCTACCCCGACTGTCGCGATGACACCATCAAGGCCATGCAGGTGGCGCTGACGCTCGGTCTCGACCGGCGCGTCACCCTGCATACCCCGCTGATGTGGATCGACAAGGCTGCGACCTTCGCGCTTGCCCAGGAGATCGGCGGGGATGATCTGCTCGGGCTCATTGTCGAGGATACCCATAGCTGTTATCTGGGCGACCGCGCGCGCCGCCATGGCTGGGGCTATGGCTGCGGCGAGTGCCCGGCCTGCCGGTTGCGGGCGCGGGGTTTTGCCACCTTCGTGCAGCGGCGAAGAACATGAGCGGCGTAGAAAAGCAGAAGAACATCGAAGGCATCATTTTTCTGGTCCTGTTCTGCCTGACCATTCCGGCGGCCAATTGGATGATCGGCCACGTCGGAACGGTCTGCACGGCTGGCGGGCCCTGTCTGCTGCCGGTTGCGCCCGGCGTGCTGGCGCCGTCCGGCGTGCTGATGATCGGGGCTGCTCTGGTTCTTCGCGACCTTGTACAACGGAGATTAGGCGTGGAATTTGGCATTGCTGCGATTGTCGCCGGCGCTGCTCTGTCGGCCGGCCTCGCGCCGTCGTCATTGGTGTTCGCCTCGGCGGCCGCCTTCTTGCTCTCCGAGTTCGCCGACTTCACCGTCTATACGCCGCTCGCCCGTCGCCGGCTTGTTCTGGCGGTGTTTGCCTCAAGCCTGGTCGGCCTGGTCGTCGACTCCATCGTGTTCTTGTGGCTCGCGTTCGGCTCGCTCGATTTTTTGCTCGGGCAGATTATCGGCAAGCTCTTGATGGTGCTCTTCGCCATGCCTTTCGTTGCCTATCTGCGCCGCCGCGACGCGCGGCTCGGCCTCACTCTCGCCTGAGGAATCAATGACTTCCACGCTCGAAACGCTGCGCAACGTCACCACCGGCACCATTACGACGATGCTTTTGAAGAAGGGCATCCGCCGCGCCTGGATGGCGGGCGCGATGCCGTTCGGTCTTTCGGGAAAACGCGTGGTGGGGAAAGCGTTTACACTACGGTTCGTGCCGGTGCGCGAGGATCTAGCGACGCCGGAAAGCTGGTCGAAGCCGATCTCCACGCGCAGCGCGATCGAAGCCATGCCCGAAGGTTGCGTGGTGGTAGCCGACGCCATGGGTGTCACCGGCGCCGGTATTTTCGGAGACATCTTGTGCATGCGTATGGTCAAGCGCGGCGTCAGTGCGCTGATCACCGACGGCGTCATGCGCGACAAGCACGGCGTCATAGCCACCGGATTGCCGGTCTGGTGCGCGGGCGTCGCCGCGCCGGCTTCCGTCAATCAACTGACTTTTGTCGGCTGGAACGAGCCGATCGGCTGCGGCGGCTGCGCCATTCTTCCCGACGATATCATCGTCGCCGATGATGATGGGGCAGTGGTGATCCCGGCTGCGCTCGCCGATTTTGTCGCCAGCGAAGGCGCCGAGCACGAACTGATGGAAACCTGGCTGGTGCAGCAGGTGGAGAAGGGCGAGAAGCTCCCCGGCCTCTATCCGCCCAACGAGGAAAACAAGAAGCGCTATGAAGAGTGGAAGAAGAAGCGCTGACCGCCGGTTGGTCGCACAAGGCCATTCATAAATCTGTGATATTCTTGGAGGGTTCAGGGCGATTCGGGCGCCCGGGTTCGCGTGTGCATACGCGTGTTCCATCGCGCATCCCGCGATGCCACCTTCAAGGGGGGATCGGCCCATGGCATTGGTCACCCGCGCCACCGTTGTTGCATCGGAACCGGCGGTCGAAGCGCCGATCATTCGCGGCCTGAACTGGGGCGAGCGCATCGTTACCGTGGTCGCGGCCAGCACCGCCGTGCTGGTGGTGGCGACTATCGCCGTTTTGATGGGGATGGCGTAGCCCGCTTCCGCGGTAACCTGCCGCCGCCGCGGTACGATCAGAACGCCGTCCGCATAGACGCGACAAACGAAGGCCTGTCCGGCTTGAGTGGCCCCATTGGGTCTGCCACCATCGCCCGAACGGGAGAAACGAATGCCGCAATCCATCACCACCGGCTACAAAGCCCTCGTCGAGGCCGCCACCAAAGAGGTGGAAACGCTGCCGACTGAGGAGGCGATCAAGCTCGTCGGGCGCCCCGATGTGGTGCTTGTAGACATCCGCGATATCCGTGAATTGCAGCGCGAGGGCAAGGTGCCCGGTGCCTTCCATTGCCCGCGCGGCATGCTGGAATTCTGGATCGATCCGCAAAGCTCCTACCACAAGAAAATTTTCGCCGAGGACAAGCGCTTCGTCTTCTTCTGCGCCGCTGGCTTGCGCTCGGCGCTTGCCGCGCAGACCGCCCAGCGCATGGGACTGAGACCGGTCGCCCATATCGACGGCGGCTTCGGCGCCTGGAAGAAGGCGGGCGGCCCGGTCGAGCCGCCGCAAGCGGTGCCCGGCGAGCAGAAAAAGGCCTGAGCCGGCAATTCCGCAATGACGCTTAAACTGATCATCGGCAATAAGAACTATTCGTCCTGGTCGATGCGGCCATGGATCGCCATGAAAGTCGCCGGCATTGCTTTCGAGGAGACGGTGATTTCGCTCAATGCGCCAGATTTCAAGGAGCATGTTGGGTCGGTGTCGGGCGCCGGCAAGGTGCCAGCACTGATCGATGGCGAAGTGCGGGTGTGGGAATCGCTCGCGATTCTTGAATATCTCGCTGAAAAATTCCCGGTCGCCGGCCTGTGGCCGGCCGATGCCGCGGCGAGGGCGCATGCGCGGGCCATCGCCAGTGAAATGCATGCCGGCTTTTTGCCACTGCGCCGCCATCTGCCGATGAACATGTGGCGCCCGGTGATCAAGCGCGCCCTGACGCCGGATGTTGAGACAAATATAAAACGCATCGAGGCAATGTGGGGCGATTGCCGAACGCGCTCCGGGGCGGGCGGGCTGTTTCTGTTCGGCCGCTTCGGCGCCGCCGACGCGATGTATGCACCGGTGGTGGCGCGGCTGCATACCTACGCGGTCGCGGTTGGCGCCGGTACGCGCGCCTATGTGGAAGCGGTCATGGCGTTGCCGGCCTGGGCCGAATGGCGAGCCGCAGCAGTCAAGGAGCCTTGGGTACTGGCCGAAGACGAGGTCGATTGGCCGACCGTGCGCAAGGCGTGAGGCCGCGCCTGCGGCAATTAGACCGCCGCCGTCCCAAATTTTGTCAAGATTGTGGGCAATACGGAAGGCGTCACATGCACGGCGCTCGGCCGTGCTTCCATTTTGGGGGCGGCGTCGCGGCGGGACCTCTCGTGAGGGGCCCCGGAGGAGTCGCTCGCCATGCCGATACGTATTCTCGCACTCATTGTTTCTTTTTTCGCCATTGCCACGCCTGCGCTTGCCGCCGATACCAATCACGACATCAAGGGCCTCTACCTGCTGACCGACTACCCGGCGGTCACCGTGCAGCCCGGCACGACTTCAACCGTGAGCTTGAAATTGCGAAATTACGCGCTGGCGCCCGAGCGTTTTTCGCTGTCAGTTAGCGGAGTGCCTAAGGGCTGGACGGCGACCCTGCTCGGCGGCGGCCAGCCGATCGCGGCGGCCATGCCGGCGACTGACGACAGTGTGTCGCTCGATCTGCGGCTCGACGTGCCGAAGGACGCCCAGGTCGGCACCCATACGCTGACGGTCAGCGCCGACGGCAGCACCTCGCATGTGACGCTGCCGGTGGCGATCACGCTGGCCAAAGATTTGCCGGCCAAGCTGACGCTGTCTCCGCAACTGCCCGAGTTGCGCGGCTCGGCGCGCTCGAGCTTCGAATACACCATGACCATCAAGAACGACAGCGGGAAGAAGCTGCTCGTCAGTCTCGCCGCCAACGCGCCGCGCAATTTCGATACTTCATTCACCGAGGCCTATGGGTCGCAGCAACTCACCGCGATCCCGGTCGACGCCGGCAAGAGCAAGGACGTGAAGCTCAAAGTAACGCCGCCCGACACCGTCGATGCCGGCCACTATCCAGTGACCGCGCACATCGCCGCCGAGGACGCCCGCGCCAGTGCCGGCGTTGCGCTCGACATCACCGGGCAACCCAAGCTCACGCTCGCCGGCCGAGAAGGCCTGCTCAGCGCGCGCGCCACCGCCGGCAAAGAGAGCTCGATCCCCGTCGAGGTGACCAATACCGGCACCGCGCCGGCCCAGAACGTTCAACTTTCCGGCAACGCGCCGAGCGGCTGGAAAATCGAATTCGAGCCAAAATCCATCGATCGCATCGCGCCGAGCGAGCACAAGGAAGTGCAAGCGCTGATCAGCCCTCCGTCTAAAGCGATCGCCGGCGACTATGTAACCACGCTAACCGCTTCCTCGCGCGGGGAGACCGGCACCGCCAATTTCCGCGTCTCTGTAACCACCTCGACGGTCTGGGGCGTCGCCGGCGTCGGCATCATCGGCGCCGCGCTGCTGATCATGGTAGGCGCCGTTGCCCGGTTCGGTCGCCGATGAACGGCACCGTCATCGAGGCCAAGGGCCTTACCAAGCGCTACGGCACGGCGCAGGCCGTGAATGGCGTTGATTTCAACGTCGCCCCCGGTGAAATCTTCGGGCTGCTCGGCCCCAACGGCGCCGGCAAGACCACCACCATCCTGATGTTACTCGGTCTGTCCGACATCAGTGAAGGCGAGGCGCGCGTGTTCGGACACGACCCGATGCGCGAGCCCTTGGCGGTCAAGCGTCTGGTCGGCTATCTGCCGGATTCGGTCGGCTTCTACGACCAACTCACCGCCGCCGACAATCTTCACTACACGGCGCGGCTGATGGGCCTCGCCGCCGGCGAGCGCGAAAGACGCATCGATGCCGCGCTCAAGCGGGTCGGCTTGCGCGAGGTGGCAAAGAAGAAAGTCGCGACCTTCTCCCGCGGTATGCGCCAGCGCCTGGGGCTAGCCGAAATCGTCATGAAGGACGCCCGTGTCGCCATCCTGGACGAGCCGACCAACGGGCTCGACCCACAGGCGAGCGTCGAATTGCTCGAACTCATCCGTTCGCTCAAAGCATCAGGCGTCAGCATCCTGTTGTCGTCGCATCTGCTCGACCGCGTGCAGAGCGTGTGCGACCGGGTGGCGCTGTTCAATGCTGGCCGCATCGTGTTGATGGGCACGGTCGAAGAACTCGGCCGCCAGGTGCTGGGTGGCGGCTATGCGGTCGAGGTCGAAGCCGACGGCGGGGACGCTATCGTCAAGCGACTGTCGGCGCTTGCCGGCGTACGCAGTGTCGAAGAACCCGGCCCCGGCCGCTTCCGGATGGCTTGCGATCGCGACCTGCGTGCGGAAGCCGCCGCCGCGGTGGTGGCGGCCGGCGGACGGCTCACGCAGCTTTCGCTCGACCACCCGAGTCTGGAGACGATCTACACGCGCTATTTCCAGAACTCACAGAAGGAGGTCCGTCATGCGGCGTGAAGGTTCGCCCTGGCAGGGCCTCGGCGTCGTTGTATTGAAGGAATTGTCCGACCACCTCGCCAGCGTGCGTATGCGCGTGTTGGAATGGCTGGTGGTGTTGACCGCGCTCGCTGCAGTCTTTGGCGCTATCCAGCAGATCCGTGATGTCACTGCCGAGGATCCGTTCCTGTTCCTGCGCCTGTTCACCACTGCACGCGAGCCGCTGCCGTCGTTCGTAGCATTCCTCGGCTTCCTGGTACCATTGATGGCAATCGGCCTCGGCTTCGACACGGTCAACGGCGAGCACAATCGACGCACGCTGTCGCGTATTCTGTCGCAGCCAATCTATCGCGACGCGCTGTTGTTCGGAAAATTCCTCGCCGGACTCGGCGTCATCTCGATCAGTCTCATCTGCCTGTGGCTCCTGGTGATCGGGCTTGGCCTCATCATGCTGGGCGTGCCGCCGGGCGGCGAGGAGATGGCGCGGGCGCTGATCTTCTTGTTGGTGACGGTCGCCTATGCGGGGGTGTGGCTCGCGCTTGCTATGCTGTTCTCGATCCTGTTCCGCTCGGCCGCGACCGCAGCGCTGGTGACGCTCGGCCTCTGGCTGTTCCTGTCGGTGATATGGCCGGCGCTGGCGCCGGCCATCGCCCAGGCGGTGGTTCCTGCCGATAACGAGGCGGCACTGATCACCGCTGCTCAGTTCCTGGCGCGGCTGTCGCCGTCCACGCTGTACGGCGAATGCGTGCTGGCGCTGCTTGATCCCACCACCCGCACGCTCTGGCCGGTTTATTTGAGCCAGTTGCAGGGGGCGGTGATGGGCTCGCCGCTCCCGCTGTGGGACAGCGTCATGGTGGCCTGGCCGCAGATCGTCGGCCTAGTGGCGGCAAGCATATTGCTGTTCGTCGGCGGGTATGTCGCGTTCCAAAGGCATGAAGTCCGGGCATGAGCCTCACCACGGCCGCTCAACCGAATTGGTC
>JBOHII010000262.1:0-2286 GCA_050725955.1 Pseudolabrys sp.
GCTCGAGGCGATGATCGCGCCCGCGCCCTATGCCTGCGGCGCGCATGTGACACTCGCCGATATTTGCCTGGTGCCGCAGGTGTTCAATGCACGCCGGTTGCAGATGCCGCTCGACAAATTCCCGAAAATCGTCGCAGTCGACGCGGCCTGCCTGAAACTGCCGGCTTTCGACAAGGCACGGCCCGAGAACCAGCCGGACGCAGAGTGACGGCGCGCCGCCGGCCTGCTAGACCACCGCCCCACCCCCGCTCCCACCATCCCGCACCAGCCGCCGCACCAGCCCGTGATTGTCCACCGACTAACCCGCGTCGTCCTCTGGATGGTCGGCGCCTTGCTTTCGTTCTCGGTCATGGCCGTGTCGATCCGCGAATTGTCCAAGCTGGGCTTGAGCATTTTCGAAATCCTCGCCATCCGCAGCGGCGTCGCCTTATTTGTACTTTTGGCCCTGTTGGCTGTGCGGCCGGATTTGCGCGTGCACGTGCGACCGCGCCGCATGAAGCTGAACCTAATGCGCAACATCGTGCACTACGCCTCGCAATATGCCTGGGCGCTGGCCATTACCATGCTGCCGCTCGCCATGGTGTTCTCACTCGAATTCACCATGCCGGGCTGGACCGCGCTGCTCGCGGTCTGGCTGCTGCATGAGCGGCTAACGCCGGGCCGCGTCGGCGTGATCGTGTTCGGCCTGATCGGCGTGCTGGTGATCCTGCGGCCGGGCATCGCCAGCATCAACCCGGCGGCGTTTCTCGTGTTGGCGGCGGCGTTCGGCTACGCCATCACCATGATTGCGACAAAGAAGTTGACCGCGACCGAGACCACGCTCGGCATCGTATTCTGGATGGCGGTGATTCAGTTTCCGCTGTCACTCGTCGGCAGCGACCCGACGGTATTTTTCCATCTCGATACGCGCCATATTTTGCCCGTATTTGGGGTCGGCATTGCCGGCTTGACCTCGCACTATTGCCTGAGCAACGCGTTCCGCGCCGGCGACGCCACGCTGGTGGTTCCGCTGGATTTCATGCGCATCCCGCTCATCGCGGTGGTCGGCTGGTTGGTTTACGGCGAGCGGCTCGACATATTCGTGCCGCTCGGCGCGCTTATCATCGTTGTTGGCGTCTTGTGGAACCTGCGCGCGGAAGCTGCCCGTCCGCATTGAGCACGAGGCTCGCACCTTCATGATTTTAGCGATAGAGTGCCGCTTATGAAAGGATATGCGTTCAGGCTGGCCATCGCGGCGGCGATGCTGGCGCCGTGCGCCGGCGCGCTGGCGCAATCGCCGAACCCGGCCTGTCAACGGCTGGAAGCCCAGCTCGCGTCGCTCGACCGCGGCAACAGCGATCCGGCGCGCGCGCAGCAGATTCGCGCCGCCGAGGATGCGCTCAATCGGCAACATTTCGAGGTCGACCGGCTGGTTGCGCAATCGCGCCGGATGGGCTGCGAAACTTCAGGATTTTTCTCGATCTTCAGCAATCCGCCGCCGCAATGCGGCGGCCTCAGCCGGCAGATCGACCAGCAACGCTATTCGCTGGAGCGCCTACAAAATCAATACGAACAGCTCAACGGCGGCACCGCCCAACGCGCCGCGCAGCGGCAGTCGCTGCTGATCGCGCTCGGCGACAATAGCTGCGGCCCGCAGTATCGTTCGGCCGCACTCGCCGGCCAGCAGGGCGGCTTCTTCGATCGGTTGTTCGGCGACAATGGCCAGGTCTCGCAACCGCCGGGACCGATGGGCGGCACGTACCGCACCATCTGCGTGCGCACCTGCGACGGCTACTATTTCCCGATTTCCTATGCGACCTCGCCGGACCATTTCCGCGAAGATGAACAAACATGCCAGCGCATGTGTCCGGCAGCGGAAGTCTCGCTCTACACCTATCACAATCCCGGCGAGGAAGTGGCGCAGGCCGTTTCGCTCAACGGCCGTCTGTATACCGAACTGCCGACCGCGTTCAGCTATCGCAAGGCGCTCACTCCCGCGTGCAGTTGCCGGCGGCCGGGCGAAAGCTGGGCCGAGGCGCTCAAGGCCAACGGCCCCGACGACACGGTGGCGCCGGGCGACGTGATCGTCACGGAGCAGAATGCCAAGAAGCTGTCGCAGCCGCGTATCGGTGCCGACGGCAAGCCGATCCGGCCCGACTCGCACGCAAAGGCAAATACAACGCAGGAGCCGGCGGCGATGGTTGAAGCGCCGGGCGTGACCGACCCCACCAACCGCACCGTGCGCACGGTCGGGCCGACATTCCTGCCGGTGCGTTAAATAATTTTCAATTTGCGCCTGATGTTTTT
>JBOHII010000263.1:0-8636 GCA_050725955.1 Pseudolabrys sp.
TAGCGGCGGGTGTCCATGATGGCGCCGGCCGCCGCCGCCTCGATCGATATTTGGCCGTTGAGCTGGCGGATCAACCAGGGCACGCCGTGCGCCTTCATGGCCGGCAATAATGGATCGAGCTTGCGCGCGGCAAGCGCCCTCACCTCGTCGAGTGCGCCCGCCTTCAGCATGGCGGCAAAACGCGTCTCGATACGCGCGACCAATTCCTTGCGTTCGCAGGTGAGGAAGATTTTCGCCGCGCGCTGCGGCTCGATCAGCGCCGGTAGGCCTTCGCGATGCCAGTCGGAGAGCGAACGCCCGGTCGCCACCACCACCTCCAGCGCGCGGCAAATGCGCGAACGGTCGTTCACCATCAGCCGCTTCGCGGTTACGGGATCGCACTGCATCAGTTCGGCATGCAGCGCCGCCGCGCCTTCGTCAGCCAGGCGGCGGCGCACATGCGCGCGAATTTCCGCCGGGATCGGTGGCACCGCCGCGAGGCCGCTCAATAGCGCCTTGAAATACAGCCCGGTGCCGCCAACCAGGATGGCGACGCGCCCCTCCGCCGCGATCTCGCCGAGCGCTGCGGCAACGTTGCGGCACCAGCGCCCGACCGAATAGTTTTCTGCCGCATCGACGTGGCCATAAAGCCGATGCGGCACGCGCGCCTCTTCCTCCAGCGTCGGCCGCGCGGTGATGAAGCGCAGGTTGCGATACACTTGCATGGAATCGGCGTTGACGATCGCACCGCCAAGTTTTTCCGCCAGCGCCATCGCCAGCGCCGACTTTCCGCTGGCGGTCGGCCCGGCGATCAGGATGACGGGGGCGCTGGGCATTAGGGTTTTTTACATTTGCGCATGATCTTGTCCGAAAACCGGTCTCCACTTTTCGGGATCATGCGCAGGCTAGTTCAACCGCCGCGACGACGGCTGCGACGCAGCCTCCTCGACCAGCGCGGCGATCGGGCTCGCCTGATGGTGCGTCATCCGCCACGTACCCGCGACACGGCGGAACATGTTGGTGGCAGCGAGCGCCGATCCGCCGACAAATTCCACGCAGAACACGCGCGCCTCATCGCCCGCGGCCATCACCGTCTCATTGCGCGGCTCGATCCGCTCCTGTTCGGGGTTGCGCAGGATTTCGCGGTAGGATTCGAGTACGGCCGGCCGGCCGAGCAGCACCGGCCAACCGGGATGAACACACGACACGTCGTCGTCCGCCCAGATGCGGCGCATCGCCGCGAAATCGGCGCTCGCGAATGCCCGGTAATAGGCCGCGTTGGCGGCCAGGATGTCGTCCTCGTCGCTCATGCCCCGTGAGGTGCAGCAATCGGCGGGCGAAATCAACCGGGAAAGCGATTCCAAAACAGTTCCAACTTGCCGCGCCCGCCCTAGCCTGCAATAAGCACCGCCGCCACCCGTCCCGGAGACGCCGCTTGCCGCTCATTCAACCCTTTCGCGCTTTGCGCCCGGCGGCTGGCCGCGCCGCCGAGGTGCTGGCGCCGCCTTATGACGTGCTCTCCAGCGCCGAGGCGCGTGAACGCGCGCAGGGAAAGCCGTGGAGTTTCCTGCATATCTCCAAGCCGGAAATCGACCTCGATGCCGAAACCGACCCTTACGACAAAGCGGTCTACGCCAAGGCGGCCGACAATCTCGCCAAGATGATCGCCGCCGGCGTGCTGATACGCGACGCCAAGCCCTGCTATTACGTCTACCGCCTCACTTGGCGCGGCCATACGCAAACCGGCCTCGCCGCCGTCGCCTCGCTCGCCGATTACGGCAGCAACCGCATCCGCAAGCACGAATTGACCACGCCGGTGAAGGAAGATGACCGCGTGCGCCAGATCGAGGCGGTCAATGCGCAGACCGGTCCGGTGATGATCGGCTATCCGAATGCGCCGGCGATCGACGCCATTCTCGCGCAGGCCGCCACCGGCAAACCGGACGTCGACGTCACTGCCGACGACGGCGTGCGCCACCAGCTTTGGGTCATTTCCGACGACGTTACCGCCGGCAAGCTCACCAGCCTCTTCGACGTCCTGCCGGCGATCTACATCGCCGACGGCCATCACCGCTCGGCGGCGGCCGCGCGCGTCGCCCAAGCGCGCAAGGGCGAGGGCTCGCACGACTATTTCCTGTCGGTGATTTTCCCCGAGCGCGAGATGACCATCCTCGATTACAGTCGCGTTTTGAAGGACCTCAACGGCCGTAAGCCCGAGCAATTGCTCGCCGAGCTCGCCAAGAGTTTCACGGTGGCCCCCGCTTCCGAGCCGGTGCGCCCGTCAACCTCGCGCGAATACGGAATGTATCTCGCCGGCCGCTGGTACCGGCTGACAATCCGCGCCGATCTGGTGCCAAGCGACCCGATCGGCCGGCTGCCGATCACGCTGCTCACGCGCAACGCCATCGAGCCGCTGTTCGGGATCAAGGATCCGCGCACCGACAAGCGCATCGATTTTGTCGGCGGCGCGCGCGGCCTGCAGGGGCTGGCCAAGCGCGTCGACTCCGGCGAGATGGCGGTCGCCTTCGCGCTCTACCCAACGCAAATGACCGACCTGATGGCGGTGGCCGATGCCGGCGGCATCATGCCGCCGAAGTCGACCTGGTTCGAGCCCAAGCTCGCCGACGGCATGGTCAATCACGTTTTGGATTGAGCGTAAGCCGTATTGGCGGCCAAACCCTTTCTGATATGCTGCAAAACGGGGCACGTTGAACGTCGGAGAACCGGTCATGCGGCACTGCATCGGCGCGATTTTTATTGTCGGGATTTCGTATTTCGCCGCTGGCGCCGCGCCGGCCTTAGCCGCTCACCAAACCTGTTCGGAGCGGCGGCAGGTTTGTTTCGCGTATTGCGAGAAGACGTATCATAACTCGCCCAAATGCACGAAAGCCTGCGGTGAATTTAACAGGACATGTCTGGCGACCGGATGCTGGGAAAGCAAAGTCACCGCAAAGCGCTGCGGCTTCGGCCGCAGCTAGAGCGTTTTTGTTTCAGATTGAATCGCAGCGAGCACGCTCTCCCATAAAGAGAGGTCGGATTGCGAAGCAATCCGGGTGAGGGGTTATGGCCTACGAGATTCAGCAACCCCCTCACCCCAACCCTCTCCCCAGCGGGGAGAGGGAGCGCGCTGAGTTCGCGGCTCTGTTTCCATTTAAATCTAAAACGCTCTAAGCCGCCAAATCGGCGACCACCGCATCGAGCACCGGAAATCCTGACGGCGTCACGCGCAGGTGGCCATCGGCCGTGGTCTCCACCGCGCCTTCCTCGCGCAGAATGGAAATGCGCTTGGGATCGAGCGTACGGCCGGCGAGCGCCGTGTAGCGCGCCGGATCGATGCCTTCGGCGAGCCGCAGCCCCATCAGCAGGAATTCGTCCGCCATTTCGCCGGGCTGCAGCTTCTCGTCGACGGTAAGGCCGTCGCCGGCCGCTTCCACCCGCATCAGCCAGCTTTCCGGGCGTTTCTCGGTTTCGGTCGCGTAGCGGCGGCCATCGATGTTGAGGCGGCCATGCGCGCCCGGGCCGACGCCGGCGTATTCGTGGCCGCGCCAATAGGCAAGATTGTGCCGGCATTCGGCGCCCGGCCGCGCGTGGTTGGAGACTTCGTAGGCCGGGAGGCCGGCTTCGGCACAGGTCAGTTGCGTCAAATCGTAGAGGTCGCGCGCGAGGTCGTCGTCGGGAATGACGAGCTTGCCGGCCTTGTGCAGGCCGGCGAATGGCGTGTCCGGTTCGATGGTCAGCTGATAGAGCGAAAGATGTTCGGCGGCTTGCGCGATCGCGCGTTTGAGCTCGGCGCTCCATTGCTCCAGCGTCTGCTGTGGGCGCGCATAGATCAGGTCGAACGAATAGCGCTCGAAAATCGCGCGCGCCACGGCGACCGCATCGAGCGCTTCTTGCACCGTGTGCAGCCGGCCCAGCGTCTTGAGCGCGGTATCGTCGAGCGCCTGCACGCCGAGCGAAACGCGGTTGACGCCGGCGGCGCGGTAGCCGCGAAAGCGGGTAGCTTCAACGCTGGTCGGATTGGCTTCCAGCGTCACCTCGCAATTGGAGGCCACGCTCCAGTGCAGGGCGATGGCGTCGAGGATCGCCTGTACTGAAGCGGGCCGCATCAGCGACGGTGTACCGCCGCCGAAGAAAATACTGGAGACCGTGCGGCCCGGCACGCGCGCCGCGCTCGAGGCGATCTCGGTTTCGAACGCGCGCACGAAGCGCGCTTCGTCGACCCCGCCGTGGCGCACGTGACTGTTGAAGTCGCAATAGGGACACTTCGACAGGCAGAACGGCCAGTGCACATAGACCGCGAACGGCGAGCTTTGGGTTAAACTCATGTTAAGCATCTTAAGCCGCGGCAAAGCTGACAACCAGCACGAATACGGCGGTGCGTTGCAATTGATTAAAATTTTAACGATCTGGATTGCCGCTCAGCCGCGCAAGCAAGCGTCCGCAAGTTTCATGAAGGCGCGGGCGCGATGCGACAGGCCTTGGCCCTTGGGCGGAAGCCCATGCTTTTCCTCCGCGCTCATCTGGCCGAAGGTGCGATCGAAGCCGTCCGGCTTGAACAGCGGATCGTAGCCGAAGCCTTGCTCGCCGCGCGGCGGCCACACCGCGACGCCATCGACGCGGCCCTCGAATTGCTCGATATGGCCGTCGGGCCAGGCAAGGCACAGCGCGGCGACGAATTGCGCGCGGCGCTGCTCGGGCGTGCGGGCGCCGCGCTCGATCAGCAGCGACTGGATGCGGTTCATGGCGGCGCGGAAATCCTTGTCGGGGCCTGCCCAGCGCGCCGAATGGATGCCGGGCTCGCCGCCGAGCGCATCGACCACAAGGCCGGAATCGTCGGCGAAAGCGGCAAGGCCGGTCGCCATGGCAGCAGCCATAGCCTTGATGCGCGCGTTGTCGGCGAAAGTCTTTCCGGTTTCCTCAGGCTCGGGCAGGCCGAGTTCGCCGGCCGATTGCGCTCCGATGGCGTAGGGCGCCAGCAATTCGCGCAATTCGGCGAGCTTGCCGGGATTGTGGGTGGCGATCACCAGTGAGCCGGTGAGCCTTCGGTGCGGCGCCTGTGTGCCACGAAATGTGCTCACGGACGCTGCCGGTATTTGGCCCAGCCCGAAAGCCCGTGCCACGTCACGAACAAAAGCACGCCGGCGAAAAATACCGCCCAATTGGGATGACGCGTATTGTAGGCGACAAGCGTCACGCAAAACGCCGCCATGGCTCCGAATGTGACGGACCAAAGATATTTTCGGCGCAAATCGTCGGGAAACGATTGATCCCAGATGAAGACGCCCAGCGCGTAGCTCGCTTTGCGCTCCTCTTGCAGGCTATCGGGCATCAGCGGCCTGGCGCGCTTGACGACGCTTCGGTGGAGCGAATCCGAGACGTACAGAAAAGCGAGAGCGGCGAGCATTGCGTAGCCGGTCATGACGCCGTCGTCCCGATGCAATTATCCGACCGCCATCTTCTGCAAGTCGACCAGCTTGCCGATGCCCTTGCGCGCGAGCGCCAACAGCACCTGGAATTGATCTTCGCTGAACGGGATCTTTTCCGCGGTGGCCTGGATTTCGACGATGGTGCCGGCGCCGGTCATGACGAAATTGGCGTCGGTGTCGGCTTCCGAATCCTCGGCGTAGTCGAGATCGAGCACCGCGGTGCCCTTGCACACGCCGCACGATACCGCGGCGATTTGATCGCGCAATATTTGATTCGGAGTTTGCCCTTTGAACATGTCGCGTGTTTTCATCCACGACAGACAATCCGACAGCGCCACCCAGGCGCCGGTAATCGAGGCGGTGCGGGTGCCGCCGTCGGCCTGGATCACGTCGCAATCGATGGTGATCTGCCGTTCGCCGAGCGCCTGCAGGTCGACTACCGAACGCAAAGACCTTCCGATCAAGCGCTGGATTTCGACGGTGCGGCCGCCCTGCTTGCCGGCACTGGCTTCGCGGCGGGTGCGCTCCGACGTGGCGCGCGGCAACATGCCGTATTCGGCGGTGACCCAACCGCGTCCCTGACCCTTGAGCCAGGGCGGCAGCCGTTCCTCGAGGCTCGCGGTCACCAGCACGTGGGTATCGCCGAATTTCACGAAACAGGAGCCTTCGGCGTATTTGACCACGCTGCGCTCGAGCGTGACGGCGCGCAATTCATCGACTTGTCGGCGGCTCGGCCGCATATTGCATTATCCTCGTTGGTTTATGGCGCACACCATAACCATATGCATGACTTGAACAAGTCTGCCGCAGTGGCCATTGTTGGCGGCGGCAAGGAGTGAGGGTCTTGGCTTCCCACGACGTTCCCATCGGCGCGAACCAGGTAAGCCTCGCGGCGCTCAACGAGCGCTCGCGCGAGATTTTCCGCCAGATCGTCGAGAGCTTCCTCGCCACCGGCGAGCCGGTCGGCTCGCGCAATCTGGCGCGGCTGTTGCCGATCACGTTGTCGCCGGCCTCGGTGCGCAACGTGATGTCCGACTTGGAGCAGCTCGGTCTGATCTTTGCGCCGCATACCTCGGCCGGCCGGCTGCCCACCGACCTCGGCCTGCGCTTTTTCGTCGACGCGCTGATGCAGATCGGCGACCTGACCGAAAGCGACCGCCGCTCGATCGAGGCGCAGGTCGCCGCCACCGGCAGCGGCCGCTCGCTGGAGAACGTGCTCACCGAAGCCTCGCAGACTTTGTCCGGCCTGACGCATTCCGCGGGCGTCGTGGTGACGGCGCAGGCCAATGTGCGGCTCAAGCACATCGAATTCGTCCAGCTCGAACCGGAGCGCGCGCTCGCCGTGCTGGTGGCCGAAGACGGCCAGGTCGAGAACCGCATCCTCAACGTGCCGGCCGGTCTGCCCTCTTCGGCGCTGGTGGAGGCGGCCAATTTCCTCAACGCGCGCATCCGCGGCAAGACGCTGGCCGAGCTGCGCAACGAGACCGAAACCGCACTGGTGGCGGGTCAAGCCGAGCTCGACCAATTGACGCAGAAAATCATTTCGGCGGGTCTGGCGAGCTGGTCAGGCGGCGAAAGCGAGGAGCGCAAGCTGATCGTGCGCGGCCACGCCAATCTGCTCGAGGACCTGCACGCGCTGGAAGATCTGGAACGGGTGCGCTCGCTGTTCGACGCCCTGGAAACTAAACGCGAGGTGATCGACCTGCTCGGCCGTGCCGAGCGCGGCGACGGCGTGCGCATCTTCATAGGCTCGGAGAACAAGCTGTTTTCGCTGTCCGGGTCCTCGACCATCGTGGCGCCCTATCGCGACAGCAAGGGCAGTATTCTGGGCGTGATCGGGGTGATCGGGCCGACCCGGCTCAATTATGCCCGCGTCATCCCGATGGTCGATTATACCGCTCGGATCGTCAGCCAATTGCTGTCCGGATAAGCTTGATTTTTCGCGGCAGAACCCTGATATCCCCCGCATCCGACTTGGAACCATGGATCGAGCACGATGACGGACCCGACCGCGCGCCAGGCTGAAACCGCGGGTGCCGAGGCCGAAGATGCCACCGCCAAGACCGGGACTGCTGCCGAGCAGGTCGATCCGGTGGCCGAGCTCGTGCGCGAAGCGGCCGAATACAAGGACAAGCTGCTGCGCACGCTGGCCGAGATGGAAAACCTGCGCAAACGCACCGAGCGCGAGGTGGCCGACGCCCGGCTTTACGGCAATGCCGGTTTCGCCCGCGACGTGCTGGCGGTGGCCGACAACATGCATCGCGCGCTGACGACCATCGGTCCGGAGCTGCGCGAGCAGGCCGACAGCAACATCAAGGCGCTGGTCGAAGGCGTCGAACTCACCGAGCGCGAACTGCTCAAGGTTCTGGAGAAGCACGGCGTGAAGAAATTCTCGCCGGCCGGCGAGCGCTTCGATCCCAATGTGCATCAGGCGATGTACGAAGTGCCGGATTCCGAATTGCCGCCGGGTCACGTGGCGCAAGTCATCCAGGCCGGCTACATGCTCGGCGACCGCGTGTTGCGGCCGGCGCTGGTCGCAGTTGCCAAGGCGGCGGCGAAAACGCAACCGGCTTCCGCCAACGACAATCCCGCGCCGGGCGCGAAATAATTCCCTTTCCCTTTCCCTGCCGTGTTGAAAAAATTCCGCGCGCGCGGCCGCGCACGTTTGCAAACGCGTTCAGCGGCTTACCGTCAAGCGTTTCATTAGACTAATTCGAAAGCCGGCAGACTCTCTTTGGAGCGATTATAAACTATTGATTTTAAAGCGTTTTTCCTTGACGACCAGGATCGCCGCAAGGAATATCGCCGGACAAATTCGATCGCAGGGGATAACCATGCCGATGTCAATCAACAGCACGATGCGGATCGCAAAGCTGAGCGCGGCCGCACGCGCGGTTGGGCTTTGCGTTGCGTTGCTGGCGATGGCCAGCATCGCGTTCGGCGGACGCGCGGCCGCGGCCGATGCGCTCGCCAAAGGCGCCGCCGACTACAAGCCGTTCGCGGTCGAGCGCATCGGCATGGCGCTTGCCGGCGCCAAGGAATTGCAGGCGGCGGTGAAAGCCGGTGACGCCAAAGCGGCGCAGGCGGCCTGGATCAAGTCGCGCAAGGGCTGGGAAGCGGCCGAGCCGATCACCGGCGAATTTTTCCCCAAGCTCGACGAGGCGATCGACGCCTGGCCGGACGCCAAGCAGGGCTATCACGCGATCGAGGCGGCGCTGTTTGCCGGCAAGC
>JBOHII010000264.1:0-2901 GCA_050725955.1 Pseudolabrys sp.
AGCGGCTGTGTGACGCCATCGGCGCGCCCGAGATGATCGAAAATCCGGACTTCAAAACCGGGGCGCTGCGCTCGAAGAACCGCGACGCGGTCAATGCCGCGATCGAGGCGATCACCGTCACCAAGCCGGGCGCCGAATGGATCGACATTTTCAACAAGGCCGGCGTGCCCTGCGGGCCGATCAACGCGGTCGACCAGGTATTCGCCGACGAGCAGGTCAGGCACTTGGCCATCGCGCAGAACGCCAAGCGGCCCGACGGCAAGGAAGAAACTTTCGTCGGTCAGCCCTTCGCGCTGTCGCGCACGCCGAGCAAGATCGCGGCGACGCCGCCCGAGCTCGGCCAGCACACCGACGAAGTGCTCAAGGAATTCGGTTTTGCCGACAAGGAAATCGCCGCATTGCATGAAGCCAATGCGGTCTAAGGAGAGATCACGATGAATGCACCGGTGCAGACCGACAAAATGCTGTCCCGCAAGGAGGGCGGCGTCGGCTTTATGACGTTCAACAATCCCGAGCGGCACAATGCGGTATCGCTCGACATGTGGGAGGCCGCGCAAGGCATCCTCGCCGACTTCGCCGCCGACAAATCGGTACGCGTGGTGGTGGTGACCGGCGCCGGCGGCAAGGCCTTCGTGTCGGGCGCCGACATTTCCAAATTCGAGAGCGAACGCTCAAGCAAGGAGGCGATCGATCGCTACAACGTGGCGGTCGATGCGGCCAATAGCGCGGTCTACGATTTCCCCAAGCCGACCATCGCCATGATCCGCGGCTATTGCATCGGCGGCGGCGTCGGTCTCGCGCTCTGCTGCGATCTGCGCATTTGCTCGGACAATTCGAAATTCGGCGTGCCGGCGGCCAAGCTCGGCCTCGGCTACGGCTTCAAGGGCATCAAGAAACTGGTCGACGTGGTGGGGCCGTCCTTCGCCAAGGAAATCTTCTTCACCGCGCGCCAGTTCACCGCCGCGGAAGCCTTGGCTATGGGCCTGGTCAATCGCGTGCTGCCGGACGGCGAGCTGGAAAAATACGTCAAGGATTATGCCGAGACCATCAGCGGCAATGCGCCGCTCACCGTCAATTCGGTCAAGTTCATCGTTGGCGAGGCGGTCAAGCCGGAAAGCGAGCGCGACTTGCAGAAATGCGCCGACCTGGTGGCGCAATGTTTCGCCAGCAAGGACTACACGGAAGGGCGCACGGCCTTCATGGAAAAACGCAAGCCGGCCTTCACCGGCTCATGACAATCTCCCCGCGAAGGGAGAGATAAGAAGGACAACGGGAGGATTCGGGTGGCGTCGGTCGAGTTGCGGGGCCTGACCAAGCGATATGGCAATGTCGCGGTGGTCGACGACATTTCGCTTGCCATCGAGCACGGCCATCTGGTGTGCCTGCTCGGACCCTCGGGCTGCGGCAAGACCACCACGTTGCGGTTGATCGCGGGCTTCGTCGAGCCGAGCGCCGGTGAAATCCGCGTCGGCGACAAATTGATTTCTTCGCCCGCGCATTCGCTGCCGCCCGAACGGCGCAACATGTCGATGATCTTTCAAAGCTACGCGCTGTGGCCGCATATGACGGTGGCGGAAAACATCGTCTACGGCCTCAAGCTGCGCAAAGTCGATCGCGACACGATTCGAAAAAAGCTCGAAGCCATTCTCACCACCACGCGGCTCGCCCCGCTCGCCGAGCGCTATCCGGGCGAATTGTCAGGCGGCCAGCAGCAGCGTGTGGCGCTGGCGCGCGCTTTGATCGTGGAGCCGGAGACGCTTCTGCTCGACGAGCCTCTGTCCAATCTCGACGCCAATTTGCGTGAGGAAATGCGCTTCGAGGTGCGCCGCCTGCACGACGCCTATCGCTACACCACGGTCTATGTCACCCATGACCAGTCGGAGGCGATGACTACCGCCGACCTTATTGCGGTCATGAATGCCGGCAAGATCGAGCAGTCCGGCTCGCCGGAGGAAATCTACGACCGGCCGCGCTCGGAATTCGTCGCGCGCTTCATCGGTTCCAGTAATGTGATCAAGGCCAAGGGCCTGGACGCAACCCATGTCGACTTTGCCGGCGTCGCGCTGCGCTGTGTCGGCGCGAAAGTCGCCGCCGGCGCGCCCACCGCCGTGTCGATCCGCCCGCACGATATCGCGCTTGCGGCGCAACCTTCGCAACAGAACGAAAACGTCGTGCCGGGCACCGTGGTGCGACAGGTCTTTCTCGGCGACAGCCGGGACTATATGGTTGAGCTTAAGGACGGCACCCAACTTCGGGTCGTTACCGGTGCCGGCGGAAGTTTCGCGCAGGCAAGCTCGGTCTGGCTGCATCTGCCGCCGGAAAAATGCCGGGCATTGATGGGTTAGCAGACCGGGATTTTGCGCAGACCAAATAACAAGATCGAATTCAGGGAGGATCTATGATGAAGGGCTCTCAATTCTCACGCCGCGATGTGTTGATCGGCTCGGGCGCGCTCGCCGCCGGAGCTTCGTTTTCGACCCGCGTTCTCTCGGCAGCGCCGCCGGCGAGTGCGGTCACGCCGGCTTTGATCGAGGCCGCCAAGAAGGAAGGCAAGGTGGTCTGGTACACCTCGATCGACCTCAAGCTGTCCGAGCAGATCGGCAAGGCGTTCGAGGCAAAGTATCCCGGTGTCACCTGCAAGGTGGAACGCAGCGGCGCCGAACGGCTGTTGCAGCGTATCAGCCAGGAATATTCCGCCAACGTGCATGCCGTGGACGTGGTCAACTCGTCGGACGCCTCGCTGCTGGTCTACTGGAAGAACAAGGGCATGCTGGCGCCTTACGTGCCGGAAGACGTGGCGAAATATTATCCGGCCAACCACAAAGATGTGGACGGCACCTACGCCAGTTTCCGCATTTTCCTTTGCATCATCGCCTACAACACTACGCTGGTGAAAAAGGA
>JBOHII010000265.1:0-5318 GCA_050725955.1 Pseudolabrys sp.
CGAGCTGCCGGAAGGTCTCCGCCGTGCGGTGCCCGGACGCGACCTCGGCGATCATCTGGCCGTTGTTGGCGGCGGTGCCGAAAGTCTGCGGCTCGAATGTGATCACCGCCAGCGGCTGGTCTTCCAGCGCCTTGGCGAAATCGGCCGGCGTTATTTCGGGGCGTTTTGGCACGCCGACCTGGTTGAGGCAGTAATAGGGCCGCCGGTCGTTCGGCCGCGCGGCACGCAGCAGATCGACCAGGTTCTTGGCGTTGCGCAGATTGGCGAGGTCGGGGCCGGCGACCACCAGGATATCGTCGGCGCTCACCAACAGCCGCTTGGTCCAGCCGGACCACATGTGCGGAACGTCGAGCACGACGCAGGGAATGGTGCCGCGCAGCGAATCGAGGATCGAATCGAAGGCGTCGGCGCCGAAATCATAGACCCGGTCGAGTGTCGCCGGCGCCGCCAGCAGGCTCAGGTGATCGGTGCATTTCGACAGCAACCGGTCGACAAATGCCGAGTCGACGCGGTCGGGCGAGAACACCGCGTCGGCGATGCCTTGCGGCGGATCCTGATTGTAGTCGAGGCCGGCCGTGCCGAAAGCGAGATCGAGGTCGGTCACCACCGAATCGAGCGACAGGTCGCTGGCGATCGCCCAGCCGACATTGTGCGCGACGGTGGAAGCGCCGACGCCGCCCTTGGAGCCGACCACGGCGATGACGCGGCCGACTGGCTTGGCGTCGGGTGCGGAAAACAGCCCGCAGATCGCACGCACCACGTCGATAGTGCCGACTGGCGAGATCAAATAGTCGCTGACGCCGCGCCTTGTCAGCTCGCGGTAGAGCGTGACGTCATTGACGCGTCCAACCACGATGACCCGCGAACCGGCGTCGCAGACCTCGGCGAGTTGATCGAGGCCGTTGAGGATATCGTCGGAATGATTTTCCGACTCGAGCAGGATGACGTTCGGCGTCGGCGATGAGCGATAGGCCTCGACCGCGGCGGCGACGCCGCCCATCTGGATCTTCACATGCGCCTTGCCGAGACGTCGATCCTCGCCGGCGGCCTGCACGGCGGCGGCGGTTTCAACCGTCTCGCAAAATGCCTGGACCGACACCCGTGGCGCCGGCGCGATGTGTTCGTCGGCGCCACCGTCGGCCGGCGTCGACGGCATCGTTTCTTTTTTGGCGACTGCTGCGTGAGCTGCGTGCTTAATCATTTTCCGAGACCGCTGATCTTGGCAGTGTCGTAACCGCTGTAGACGCCGCTCGGGTTCTCACCCTTGCGGTATTTTTCGATCGCCACCGAGCGGCGCGGCGCATAGGCCGGCGTCTCGCCGCGCGGTTGCACCAGATCGGCCGGATTGTCGACCATGGCGGCGAGGTTATGCTGGCTGGCGCAGCCGAAATTCCAGTAGGGCCGGTTTTCGTTGTAGTTGTGATCGAGGCTGACGCCGAGATCGTGCGGCCACAGACCGCAAGGCCCGGCCTCGGCGACCAGCTTGACGTAATTGAGTCTGATGCTCGCCGGCGCGCCATCGGGCGCCTGGTGGCCGCGCACGTAGACCGCGTTGCCCGGCACGCCGGACGCGACGAAGATCGATTGCACCTCGCGCATCGAATCGGCGGCGGCACGGTCGGTCGGTCCGCCCTGCGGAACGTCGACAATGATGCCGCTGGTGGCCTCGCGCCGCCACAGTTGAGCGAAGGCAAGCACATCGGCGCGCTGGCTCGGCGTGAGCCCGCCGCGGTTGCGGCCGAGGAATATTTCGACGGTGCGCTCGCGTTGTTTCATTGTGATTGGATGCCGATCGCGATAGTCCGTCGGATAGATCTCCTGCGTCATTTGCTGCGTGTAGCAGCCGGCCAATGAGGTGGTGAGGCCGACGACCGCCAGCGCGCGCAGGGCCACCGTGCCCCGGCGTTTGGCGAGCCTTGTCAAGAAAGCCGTCATCGATCGTCTCCCCATGCCGCTCAATCGAGAATGAATCCGTATTTGCCGTGGTAGGCTTGCGGCGACTCGGTCTTGCCCTCGCGGCCGTAGATGCGGGTGAGGCTGCCAAGCAGCGCGGACGACTGATCGGTCGGATCGGCGAAACCGTCGTCGGGCCGCGCCAGCATTTTCTGGGCCACCGCGCGCACGATGTAAGGCGTGACCAGCACCATCAACTCGGTTTGGTTGTTGATGTAGTCGCGGCTGCGGAACAGGCTGCCGAGCACCGGTAGCTGCATCAGGCCGGGCACGCCGTTGATCTCCTGCTTGGTCTTTTCCTGGATCATGCCGGCCAGCGCGAGCGATCCGCCGGACGGAATTTCGACCGTGGTCTCGGCGCGCCGCGTGGTGATCGATGGGATAGTCAGCGACTGGGTTGAGCCGGGCACGGCCAGCGTCAAGGCGTTGTCGGTCGAAAGATCCGACACTTCGGTCATCACCTTGAGGCTGATGCGTCCTTCCGACAGCACCACCGGGGTAAATACCAGGCTGACGCCGAATTTCTTGAAGTCGACCTGCGCCTGGCACACCGGCGGCGACTTGGTGGTGTCGCACGACAGCCCGTTGGGGATCGGAAACTCGCCGCCGGCGACGAAACTCGCGGTCTCGCCGGAAATCGCGGTCAGGTTCGGTTCGGCCAGCGTGCGCAACACGCCGGCGCGGTCCATCGCCCGCAGCGTCGCCGTGACGTTCTGGAAGGTGCCGCTGAACGCGGTGTTGCTGAGCGTCTGGCCGTTGGCGGAGAACGGGTTCTGCGTATTGAGGTTCACCACCGCGGCGCCGTAATTGAGGCTGGCGGACAGATCGATGCCGAGCTGCTTGATGACGTCGCGCCGCACCTCGGCGACCGTCACCTTGAGCATGACTTGGTCGCGCCCGCGCACCGTGATGCCGTTGACGACCTTGTTGCCGTCGCCGATCAGCCGCGTCGCCAGATCGAAGGCGTGCTGCGATTCGGCGGGACTGGTGGCGGTGCCGGACAACATGATGCCGTCGCCGACGCCTTCGATGTGGATGTCGGCATCCGGCATGGTCTGCTTGAGCGCGGCGCGCACCCCGTTGAGGTCGCGCGTGACCGCAATGTCGAACCCGGCGATCTGCTTGCCCTCGGCATCGAAGAAGAAGATGTTGGTTTGTCCGATGGCGACGCCGATCATGTAGACCCGGCGCGAGGAGCGGATCACCGCATTGGCGATCTTGGGATCGGCGACCAGCACGTCCTTGATATCGGCGGGGAGGTCGATGGCGACCGATTTGCCAATGCCGAGCGGGATGAAACGCGAGGTCGCCTCGCTCGCCGCCACCTTGATCACCGGCACATGGGCGTCGGCGGCGGACACCTTGTCCGCCGGCGTCAGTCCGGTGCATGCGACGAGTGCCGCCAGCGCGGCGGCGCGGATCGAAGCCCTTATCGCCATGTCCCCGTTCCCCTTGGTTCGGTCATTTCCGAGTCGTCATCGTGCTGACGCCGAAACGGACGATGTTCACGCCGGCCTTGTGCCCGCCCAACGTATCTTCCGATTTCGGCGCGTCGTGCGTGGCGTCGGTGATGCTGCGCAGCGCCAGAGCCAGCGTGCCGAGCTGCTGCGATAGCGCCAGCGTCTCGGTCTGAGTCGGCGTCAATTCGAGCGTCGCGGTCTTGCCGACCACGACCTTTTGTCCGTTCTTCTCTTCCACGGTCTGGTCGATCGCCAGCACGCGGACATTGGTGAGAATCGTTTCGCTGCTGTGCGTGGCGCCGCCGGACTTGTCGGCGTCGGTTTGGCGGCGGGTGAGAATGACGTCCACATGATCGTTCGGCAGGATGAAGCCCCCGGCGCCGGTTTCCGGCGAAATCTGCGTCGAAATGGCGCGCATGCCGGTGGGCAGGATCGCCGCCATGAAGCCGGAGCCTTTGGCGTTGACAAGCTTGGCTTCACGGATCGGCTCGCCGGTGACGAAGGGCGCGCGCGCGATCGAGCCGGACAGCGTTTCGATGGCGTTGGGACGGTCGTTCTTGCGGATGAAATTTCCGGCCGCCGAGCTTGCGGGCCATTCCTGCCATTGCACATCGCCCGGGGTAACCGTCTGACCCATGGCGAGATCGGATTTCGCTACCAGGACGTCGACCGTGGCGACCTTGGGCGCCGCGACGGCCTTGACCTGCGGCGGCTTTTCCGAACGGCCGGCCAGCATGGCGGCAACACCACCGGCAGCGATGGCGACGGTCAGCACAACAAGACGCGCAGCTTTCATACGCTTCACTCTCACCGTGACATGACGGCCAGCTCGGCCGCGTAATCGACATGGCGGCCAGTGCGACCGCTTGCACCGGATTTCAACAGCTAAAGGTCAAGGTATGGTTAAGCAGCGGTATCTAAATCGAGTTAATATTTTCTTGCGCAGGACCGATGCAGGTCTTCAGATACCGAGCGCGGGCATCCAGCCGGTCTTGGGATAGACCGTGAGCGCGGCGGCCGCGAGCGCGATTCCGTAGGGCACGCCGCCGCTGGCGTCGTGCAGGCGCAGAATCCAGGTCTGGCGGGCAAGCGGATCGGGCAACGGCAGACGCCGGAACTGGATCAGCACGATCGTCAGCACGCCGCCGAACAGCGACGCGTAGATGAGGTAATCCAACAGGTAATCGAAGCCGAACCAAAGCGCCGTGGCGGCCGCGAGTTTGGCGTCGCCGCCGCCGATCCAGCCCATCGAGAAGAAGCCGAAGGTGATCGTCAGCACCAGGGCGGCAGCGGCGAGATGCATGCCGATGGCGTAAAAGCTCATGCCGGTGACAATGGTGAGCAGGAAAAACCCGCCGGCCAAGGCCAGCGAGAGCCGGTTCGAGATCGTCATGGTGAGGAGATCGCTCGAGGCGGCAAAGGCCATCAGGGCCGGGAACAGCAGGAGCCTGATAACGTCGATCAGCATGACGGTTGTCCTTGCGCGGGATCGTTGGCCTGGCGACAAGTTACGCCGCGCATGCTTGCGGTTCGGTTAGCGCGCCGCGGTCTTTATCGTCGGCCGAGCGGCCACCCGAAAACGAAAAGGCTCCGGCCGCCGGCCGGAGCCTTTGAACAACGTCGACGCGCCCGATTACTTGAGCTGGGTCGAGATGCTGGTGAACTTGGCGTTCAACTGGGTGCCAAGGCCATTGACGACCGCGATGATCGCGACCGAGATGCCGGCCGCGATGAGGCCGTATTCGATGGCGGTTGCGCCGGATTCATTCTTCACGAAACGCACGAAGAGGTTTTTCATCGGTAGCTCCTAGGGTCCACACACATGACTGTCTGAGCTGATCCAGGAGACCGGATTTCCTCCCGTCCCTGCTGAACCATGCCGCACCGTAACAACGAGGTCTTGCA
>JBOHII010000266.1:0-7938 GCA_050725955.1 Pseudolabrys sp.
ACAGGTCGCCGGCGCCGGTGACGTCGGCGACCCGCTCGATCGGCATCGCCTGCACCGCCTCGACCTCCTTGCGGGTCACCACCACGCAGCCTTTCTCGCTGCGCGTGATCACCGCGAGCTTGGCGTCGTGGCGCAGCGCCTTGACCGCGGTGTCGAAGTCGGCGGTCTCGTACAAACTGTGCAGTTCGCGCTCGTTGGCGAAAACAATGTCCACGGTGCCCTTGCGGATCAGGTCGAGGAATTCGGCGCGGTAGCGGTCGACGCAGAACGCATCCGACAGCGTCAGCGCCACCCGCCGCCCCGCTCTGTGCGCGATCGCGGCCGCCTTGACGAATGCTTCCTTGGCCTGCGGCGGGTCCCACAGATAGCCTTCGAGATAGACGAGCGCGGCGCTGGCGACCTTGCCCTCGTCGATGTCGGCGGGCTTGAGATCCTGCGCGGCGCCGAGAAAGGTGTTCATGGTGCGCTCGCCGTCCGGCGTCACCATGATGTAGCAGCGCGCGGTCGAGGGCCCCTTGCTTGCCGCCTCGGTGTCGAACGCGACGCGCGCGGCGCGGATATCGTGGGCGAAGGCGCGGCCGAGATCGTCGTCCTTGACCTTGCCGATGAAGGCGGCGTGGCCGCCGAAGCTGGCAACGCCGACGATGGTATTGGCGGCAGATCCCCCCGAAATTTCCACCGCCGGCCCCATCGCCTGATAGATCTTCTCGGCGCGCGCCTCGTCAATCAGCGCCATGGTGCCCTTGTGCATGCCGTGCGCGACCAGGAAATCGTCCTCGGTGCGGGCGATCACGTCGACGATGGCGTTGCCAATGCCGATGACGTCGTAGCGGGGGGCGGCCATGGGGTCCTCGAATGAAATCGTAAGGCGACATCGTGGGCGGGCGCGCACTATAGCGGCGACCGACGGGCCGGCAACGCCGACCGATCGTGCGGGTCTAGTGAGGCGGCGGAAGTCTTCTCAGCACTTCCAGACTCCACCAGAGAAAGTAGCCCCCGATCAGGATGCCGAGCGCCACTTTCACCAATTGGATGATCAGCTCGTCTTTGCCCATCTAAATCCCACCAGCCACTTGCCGCCCCGCGAGATTGCCGCCCGTCTTGTCTTTCTCATATAACGGAAAGGCACCGCCTTTAACATTGCTATCCCGCGTCGGGGCAGACTTTGTCGCGGCCCACCACAGGGGTTGCACGGCAAACGGCGGCGTGCGATGTGGCCCAATACGATTCCGGAGTGAGGCCATGGCGTTCAAGGAGCGCGTGTTTTCCGGCGTACAGCCGACCGGCAACCTGCATCTCGGCAATTATCTCGGCGCCATCGTCAAATTCGTCGCGCTGCAGGAGCGCTACGACTGCATTTATTGCGTGGTCGACCTGCACGCGATCACCGTGTGGCAGGACCCCTCCGAGCTGCCCAAGGCGACGCGCGAGGTGACCGCGGCCTACATCGCCTGCGGCATCGAGCCGAAGAAGAATATCATTTTCAACCAGAGCCAGGTCGCCGAGCACGCCGAGCTTGCCTGGGTGTTCAACTGTGTCGCCCGCATCGGCTGGCTCAACCGAATGACCCAGTTCAAGGAGAAGGTGGGCAAGGACCGCGAAAACGCGTCCGTCGGCCTGTTCGTTTATCCGAGCCTGATGGCCGCCGATATTCTCGTCTATCGCGCGACGCACGTTCCCGTGGGCGAGGACCAGAAGCAGCACGTCGAGCTCGCGCGCGACATCGCGCAGAAGTTCAACAACGACTTCGCCGGTTCGATCCGCGCGCACGGCTTCGGCGATATGTTTTTCCCGCTGCCCGAGCCGCTGATCCAGGGGCCGGCGACACGGGTGATGAGCTTGCGCGACGGCTCCAAGAAAATGTCGAAGTCGGAGGCGTCCGGTTATTCGCGCATCAATCTCACCGACGATGCCGACGCCATCGCGCAGAAAATCCGCAAGGCGAAGACCGATCCCGAACCGTTGCCGAGCGAAGAAAAAGGTCTCGAGCCGCGGCCGGAGGCCGACAATCTGGTCGGCATCTACGCCGCGCTGCAAGGCGTCAGCAAGGCGCAGGTATTGAGCGAATTCGGCGGCGGGCAGTTTTCCTCCTTCAAGACCGCGCTGGCCGACCTCGCGGTCGCCAAGCTTGGCCCGATCGGCGCGGAAATGAAACGGCTGATGCAGGATCCGGTCTATATCGATTCCGTGCTGGCCGACGGCTCCCAGCGCGCGCAGGCGCTCGCCGCCGAAACCATGAAGGCGGTCAAGGACATCGTCGGCTTCGTGCGCCGCCAGTAGAAATTCCGTGCGCCGCAGCATCCGCCGGCGAGGCGGCTTGTCGGCGCGGTGGGCGCCATGCCACCATTCCGCCATGAGCAGCAAGCGCCGCAGCTACGAGAAGGGCCACAAGCGTAAATATCTCGTGGTCATCGACGATACTGAGGAATGCGACCGCGCCGTGCATTGGGCGGCCAAACGCGCCGGCCGTACCAAATCGCAGCTCGTCATGCTGCGCGTGATCGACACCGGCGAGCGCAACCAGCAGTGGCTGGGTGTCGCCGACATCATGAAGGCCGAAGCGATGGAAGCGGCTAACGCCGCGCTCAATAAATATGCCGCGCGCGCCAAGAAAATCGCCCACATCACGCCCGACCGCGTAATCCGCGAAGGCGATCCGCCGGCCGAGATCGTCAAGCTGATCGACGAAGACGCCGATATCGGCATTCTGGTGCTGGCCGCCGGCACCGCCAAGGAAGGTCCGGGACCCCTGGTCTCCAGTCTCGCCAAGACGGCCGGCGCCTTCCCGATCCCGGTGGCGCTGGTGCCGGGGCACTTGAGCGACGACGACCTGGACGCGATGTCGTAGCCAAACCGGCGGGAACATGGCGGTTGACCTCGGTCAAGCCAAGCGCCATCTATAGGCTATAATCACTGCCATCCACGGGCCTTTAACCCGCAAGGAGGATGCCGATGTTCATCCAGACCGAAGCCACGCCTAATCCGGCGACGCTGAAATTCCTGCCCGGGCGCGAAGTGCTTGCCTCCGGCACGCTCGACATGGCCAGCAAGGACGCGGCCAGCCAATCGCCGCTGGCCGAGCGGCTGTTCGAGATTGCGAATGTCGGCGGTGTATTCTTCGGCTCCGATTTCATCTCAATCACCAAGACCGCCGGTGACTGGCAGCAGATCAAGCCGGCCGTGCTCGGCGCCATCATGGAGCATTTCATGAGCGGCACGCCGCTGCTCGCCACAGGCGCGGAGCCGGCGGCGGCGGGCGATGAATTCTTCGACGCCGCCGATGCCGAGACCGTCGCTGTCATCAAGGACCTGATCGAGACCCGCGTGCGCCCGGCGGTGGCCGGCGACGGCGGCGACATCACCTTCAAGGGCTACAAGCAAGGCGTCGTCTATCTCACCATGAAGGGCGCCTGCTCGGGCTGCCCGTCCTCCACCGCGACGCTGCAGCACGGCATACAGAACCTGCTGCGCCACTTCGTGCCCGACGTCACCGAAGTGCGGCCGGTATAAGCGGACTTCTTACGGCCGATCGCCGTTCTTTCTTCCCTCCAGCACAAGGGGAGAGGCAAAGCGCAATCGCGGCCGCCAGCCTGCTATAATCCGATTCATGCGCATCCTCGCCATCGATACCGCGCTCGAGGCCTGCTCGGCCGCCGTGCTCGACACGGCAGAGCCAACCGGTGGCGCGCGCGAATCGATCGCCATGGTGCGCGGCCACGCCGAGGCCCTGATGTCGCTGATCGCGCGCGTCCTCGAACGCGCCGGCCTGGATTTCGCGGCGCTCGACCGCATCGCGGTCACCACCGGGCCCGGCAGTTTCACCGGCTTGCGCGTCGGCATCGCTGCCGCGCGCGGCATCGCGCTCGCCGCCGGCAAGCCGGCGGTAGGCCTGTCGACGCTCGCCGCCTTCGCCGCGCCATTGATCGCCGCCGACGACACGCTGCCGGTGGCATCGGCGATCGACGCGCGCCACGATCACGTCTACCTGCAAGTGTTCGGACCCGGCGGACGCACCATTGTGGCGCCACGGCTGGTGCCGCTGCGCGAGGCGCTGCGCGTGGCGGCAAACGGCGGCCAGCGCCTGACCGGCACGGCGGCGTCGATGCTCGCGGCGGCCTGGCCGGCCGGCGAACGCCCGCCCAGCCTCATCGATGCGCGGCGCGCGCCCGACATCGATTGGGTGGCGCGGCTCGGCGCCGCCGCGGCCGAGACGGGCGCACCACCCAAGCCGCTTTACCTGCGCGCGCCCGACGCCCAGCCGCAAAACGCCGCGCAACTGGCGCGAAGATAATGGGCCTCCTGTCCAACCTGTTCGCGCGCGGCGAGCCGGTCTTGTCGGAAGCGGCGAGCCGCGACGCCGCCGCCATCGCCGCGCTGCATGGCGCCTCGTTCGCGCGCGGCTGGAGCGAGCAGGAAGTCGAGGGCCTGCTCGCCGACCGCCAGGTCGTCGCCCATCGCGCCATGCGTGGGCCGATCATGGCCGGGTTCATCATGTCGCGGCAGGCCGCCGACGAAGCGGAAATCCTTTCGGTCGCCGTCGAGCGCGCGTGGCGCGGCCGCGGACTGGCGCGCAAGCTGCTGACGCTGCATTTGCGCCGGCTGGCGGGCCTTGCCGTGCGCGCGGTGTTTCTGGAAGTCGGCGAACACAATGCCTCCGCGATCCGCCTTTACCAGCGCGCCGGCTTTCGCGAGATTTCGCGCCGGCCCAATTACTATCCGGCTGCCGGCGGCAACCCTGCCGCCGCCCTGGTGCTGCGCCGCGATCTGGTCTAACTCGTCATCGCGTGCCGCTTGAAGACGGCAAGAAATAGACGCTAACAATACGCCCTCGCGCGGACCCCAATCCCTGCTGTCCCCGCGCCGGCCGGATCGACGCCGATGCTGCGCACGGTGATGTTCGTTTCATTCTTTTTCACCATGACGCCGCTGCTCATTTCGATTCAGTGGCTGCTCGACAAGTTGCATTTGCCCGGCTGGGGATTTATCGCCACCCACTATTACCGCGTATTATGCCGGCTGCTGCGGATCCGCGTCCGCGTGGTCGGCGAGCCTGAGCATGACCGTTCCGTGCTGTTTGTGTCCAACCACGTGTCCTGGGCCGATATCCTGGTGATCGGTTCGATCGCGCCGGTCGCCTATGTCGCCAAGCGCGAGGTCGCGAGCTGGCTCTTGGTCGGCGTCACCGCGCGCCTGCAACGCACGGTGTTCGTCGACCGCGAGCGCCGCCAGCAGGCAAGCCAAGCCGTCGGCGAGATCGTCAAGCGGCTGGTCGGCGGCACCTCGGTCGTGCTGTTCGCGGAAGGCACGTCGAGCGACGGCAACCGAGTTCTGCCATTCCGCTCCGCCTTGCTCGGCGCCATCAAGGAGATCGCCGCGCACAGCGAACGCAAAATCCTAATCCAGCCGATGTCGATCGGCTATACCGGCCAGCAGGGAATTCCGATGGGACGGCAAAACCGGCCGCTGGTTGCCTGGTATGGCGATCTCGATTTCGTGCCCCACCTGAAGAACTTCCTCGCGCGTGGGGCGGTCGACGCAGTGGTGAGCTACGGCGAACCATTTGCCGCCGACGCGGCCGCCGACCGCAAGGCGATGACCAAATCGCTGGAGGGCACGGTGCGCGCCCTCAATGCCGCGGCGCTGCGCGGCCGGCCGCTCCCGGCGCATGCGGCAGGGCCTTGAAAATCCTGTAAAATCAGCAATATAGATAGGCGGGACAAATCGGGCCTGGACAGGCTAAATTGGCCCCTAGGTTCGAACGCGAGCGGCATGAGCAGTACCCGCAAAGTCCACGTCAAGTCCTTCGGCTGCCAGATGAACGTCTACGATTCGCATCGTATGGCGGACACTTTGGCGCCGGCCGGTTTCAGCGAAACCGCGGACGCCGCCGACGCCGACCTCATCATCCTCAACACCTGCAACATCCGCGAAAAGGCGGCCGAAAAGGTCTATTCCGAGATCGGCCGCGTGCGCGTGCTGAAAGAAGAAGCCGCGCGCCAAGGCCGCCGCATGACGATCGCGGTCGCCGGCTGCGTCGCGCAAGCGGAGGGCAAGGAGATCGCGCGCCGCGCCAGCGCCGTCGATCTGGTGGTCGGCTCGCAGAATTATCACCTGCTGCCCGGCCTGATCGCGCGGGCGCAAGCGGGCGAAAAAATCGTCGATACCGAATTTCCCCTCGACGACAAGTTCGATACGCTGGCCGCGCCGCGGCCCGAAGCCATCGCCAAGCGTGGGGTGTCCGCCTTCGTCACCGTGCAGGAAGGCTGCGACAAGTTCTGCACGTTTTGCGTCGTGCCTTACACGCGCGGCGCCGAGGTCTCGCGCCCGGTCGCAAAAATCGTCGCCGAGGTCGAGCGCCTGGCGGCAGCCGGCGTGCGCGAGGTGACGCTGATCGGGCAGAACGTCAACGCCTATCACGGCGACGGCGAAGACGGCGCGGCGGCAACGCTCGGCAAACTGCTGCGCCGGATCGCCCAAGTGCCCGGCCTGCTGCGCCTGCGCTACATGACCAGCCATCCGCGCGACATGGATGACAACCTGATCGCCGCACATGGCGATCTGCCGGCGCTGATGCCTTACGTGCATCTGCCGGTGCAGTCCGGCAGCGATCGCGTGCTGGCGGCGATGAACCGCCGGCATACGCGCAAGGATTATCTCGACGTGATCGCGCGCCTGCGCGCCGCGCGCGCCGATATCGCGCTGACCTCCGATTTCATCGTTGGCTTTCCGGGAGAAACCGAAGAGGATTTCCGCCAGACGCTTTCGCTGGTCGAGGACGTCGGCTTCGCCACCGCCTACTCCTTCGTTTATTCGCCGCGCCCGGGCACCCCGGCTGCCGACATGGATGACCAGGTGCCGCCGGCCGAGCAGGCCGAACGCCTGCAACGGCTGCAAGCCGTCATCACCCGCCGATGGCGCGCCTTCAATGCGCAATTTGCCGGCAGCACAATCGAAGTGCTGTTGGAGAAGCCCGGCAAGCGGCCTGGGCAATTGGTCGGCCGCTCCCCATATGGCCAGGCGGTGCAGGTTAAGGCGCCGCGCTCGGCCATCGGATCGCTGGTTGACGTGGCTATCGCCGAAATCGGCAGCAATACGCTGTTCGGCACGCTGGACGAGCCCGCCGGCGCACCGCAACGTGCCGCAGCAGGAGCCTGAAACAACCTTGCGCACCCCGGATCCCGCGATCCCGCCCGCCGCAGCTTCCGAGGAAACTGCCACCACGCAGACCGTGCTCGCCTTCGAGGACAACCGCCTCGCCTCCGTGCTGTTCGGGCAATACGGCCAAAACCTCGCGCTGCTCGAACGCCGGCTCGGCGTAGTCGCAGAGCAGCGCGGCAATCACGTCACCATCGACGGCTCGCGCGGCGCGTGTGACCAGGTCCGCCGCGTGCTCGAAGGGCTGTACGAACACATCAAGCGCGGCCACGATTTGAGTCAGGGCGACGTCGAGGGCGCCATTCGGCAGGCGATCGCGCAAGGCTCGCTTTTCGACTACGACCCGGCGAGCGCGCGGCCGGCCTTCGAGGAAATCAATTTGCGCAAGCGTCCGGTGCGCGCGCACACCGCCGCGCAGGACGCCTACATCCGCGCGTTCAAGCGCCATTCGCTTGTGTTCGGCAGCGGTCCGGCCGGCACCGGCAAGACCTGGCTCGCCGTCGCCCACGCGGTGCAAATGTTCGAGCGCAAGGAAATCGATCGCATCATTTTGTCGCGCCCCGCCGTTGAAGCGGGTGAGCGGCTGGGCTTCTTGCCCGGCGATTTGCGCGAAAAGGTCGATCCCTATCTGCGGCCGGTGTACGACGCGCTCTACGATTTGATGGATGCCCGCATCGTCGAGCGCGCGCTGCAAGCGGGCGAGATCGAAATCGCGCCGCTCGCTTTCATGCGCGGACGCACGCTGTCGAATGCGGCGGTCATCCTCGACGAGGCGCAAAACAC
>JBOHII010000267.1:0-3432 GCA_050725955.1 Pseudolabrys sp.
CGTTCAGCCCGGGCGCGCTTGCGGGCAGGGCGGTCATCACATCACCTCGATGTCGGCCTGGATCGCACCGGCCGCCTTGATGGCCTGCAGGATGGCGATCAGGTCGCGCGGGCCGATGCCGAGCGCATTGAGGCCGTCGACAACCTGTTGCAGCGACACGCCGTCCTTGACCAGCGCCAGCTTCTTGCCGTCTTCCTGCACGCCGATGCTGGTGCGCGGGACCGTGCGCGTTGTGCCGCCGCGCGAAAACGGCGAGGGCTGGCTGACTTGCGGCGTTTCGGTGATGGTGACGGTGAGATTGCCCTGCGCCACCGCCACCATGGACACGCGTACGTCGCGACCCATGACGATAATGCCGGAGCGCTCGTCAATCACGATCTTGGCGGCCTCGTCGGGTTCGACCTGCAACTGCTCGACCTCGGTGAGCAACGAGACCACGTTGCCGCGATATTGCTGCGGAACGGTGATGCCGATCGTGCCCGGATCGAGCGGCTCGGCCGTCGGCGTGCCGATGAAGTCGTTGATGGCGGCGGCGATGCGCTTGGCGGTGGTGAAATCGGGATTGCGCAGCGCCATGCGCAGCTGACTGAGCTTGTTCAGGGAAAATTCGATCTCGCGTTCGATCAGCGCACCATTGGCGATGCGGCCGACCGTCGGCACGCCGCGCACGATCTTGGAGGCCTCGCCCTCGGCCTGGAAGCCGCCGATCGCGACCGAGCCCTGGCCAACCGCATAGACATTGCCGTCGGCGCCGAGCAGCGGCGTCACCAGCAGCACGCCGCCTTGCAGGCTCTTGGCGTCGCCGAGCGCCGACACGGTGACGTCAATACGGGTGCCCTGCGTGCCGAACGGCGGCAGGTTGGCCGTCACCATCACCGCGGCGACGTTGCCGGTGCGGATCGTCTGGCCGCGGATGTTGACGCCGAGCCGCTCGAGCATGGCGGTGAGCGACTGCTTGGTGAAGGGAATGTTGTTGAGCGTGTCGCCGGTGCCGTTGAGGCCGACGACCAATCCATAACCGATGAGCTGGTTTTGCCGCACGCCCTCGATATTGGCGAGGTCCTTGATGCGCGACATCGCGCCCGCGTTCGGCACGGCGAACGCGGTCAAAAGCACGGCCAGCAATGCGGCTCGCAACGTCTTCGTCATCACTCTCCCCAATGTGACGTCTGACTGAGCTCTGTCATGCGAACGCCGTGCCAAGCCGCGCTCGCGGCCCAAGACTCTGGCAACGCTGCGAAATTTTAATCGGCGGGAAAAACGCGACGCGCGCGCCGATGGGCAGGAAAGGCCCGGGGCGGCATTTTTTGCCGGGACTTTTACCGGCGGTTAACCATAAAAGTTCAATCTTAAAGGTATTCGGGGACCGACGAGGCCGGTTGGGGTTTTCAGCGATGCGCATTTACGGAACGAACGGCAGCGCGCTTGCCTCGGCGCCGGCGAGCGCACGCCGGAGTACCGGGGGAACCTTCACCGTCAGCGAGCAGGAGCCGCAGCGCAATGCCGCCGCGGCCGGCTCCTTGCGTGCGATCTCCACGGTCGATGCGCTGATCGCCCTGCAGGGCGTGGAGAATCCGACCGAGCGCAAGAAGCGCGCGGTCGCCCGCGGTCGCAAGGCGCTCGATGTGCTCGATACGCTCAAGCTCTCGTTGCTCGATGGCAGTGTCGACCGCTCGACGCTGGCGCGCCTGCAGGTGGCGGCCGAGGGGCTCACTGGCGAGACCGGCGACCCTGGCCTCGATACGGTGATGGGCGAAATCGACCTGCGGGTGGCCGTCGAATTGGCCAAGGCCGGCATTCGCTAAGCCAGCGTCCGCCGCTGTCCAAAATCGACCGCCGGCGCGCCTGCGGGCGGCGCGCTCCAGTTCCGGCAATTCCGAACAAGTCATTGAAATGTCGTAATAAACCATCCGGGCAACGAGCCGTACTCGGATGTTGTCGGCGGCCCGGCACGCGTATATAAGCCTGCCGCATCGGGAGGGTGGAATTCCTGCCCAAGAACAAAAGAAGCCAGGGAGTTCAGTGGGATGTTGGCTAAGACCAAGACCTATCGGCCGACCGACAAGGAGCCGTTCATGAATGAGCGGCAGCGGGATTATTTCCGCTTGAAGCTGCTCGCCTGGCGGGAAGACATCCTGAAAGAGGCCAAGGAGACGTTGCTGCATCTGCAGGAGGAAAACCAGAACCACCCCGATCTCGCCGATCGGGCCTCCTCCGAAACCGACCGCGCCATCGAGCTGCGCGCGCGCGACCGCCAGCGCAAGCTGATCGCCAAGATCGACGAAGCGCTCGCCCGCATCGACGACGGCACCTACGGCTACTGCGAGGAGACCGGCGAGCCGATCTCGCTGCGCCGGCTGGAAGCGCGCCCGATCGCGACGTTCTCGGTGGAGGCGCAGGAGCGCCACGAACGGCGCGAGCGGGTTTATCGGGACGATTGAGGTCTTCTTTCCCTCTTCCCTTGTGGGAGAGGGTGCCGAACGAACGAAATGAGTGAGGCGGGTGAGGGGCTTTGCCCTTTATCAACGCAAAGGCCGGCAACCGATTGTCTCGAAAGGCCGGAAGCTGCTCTCGCTATCAGGGCCGGAGCTTGCCTGTCCGTTTCCACACTAGTTGTGCAGACTCTGCTGGATTGGCCGTCGAACTCGCCGCCGTATAGCTCAGCTCGTCGTTGACGAACTCGAATTTTCTTTTTTGATCGGTTCCCTCCCAATACCGTGCTGGATGATTGGACCCCAGGCTTGTCTGGCTTTTTTCTTTATTACTCCAGCCGCAAGCAAACCAACCCGGCGCTCCGCGCGTTCATCGACTTCCTCAAGATTGAGGCCAAGAAGCGGGAATCCGTAACTATTACGGTCGTGCAGCTGCGTTCGGTTGTCTTGGATGAAGGCCCGCTCGCTGCGGAAGCAGGACAACACATCCGATTATGAAGATCGCTATCGCTGCCGACGCCAGTGGGCGGCTCAGGTCGAGCCCGCCATGACTAACCGGTTTGTCGAGGAGGTCACCAACCGTTGCCCCAAGCGGACGAGTGAGAATGAACGCGGCCCAAAATAGGCCGACGCGTGAAACTTTCGTCCAGTAATAGGCGGCCGCAAGCACCACGAGGCCCGCGCCGAACACGAGTGCGCCGCCTTCATATCCGAGGCCGCCAGTGTCAGCGAGCCAGTCGCCAAGCGCAGTGCCGAGAGTTTGGGAGAAGGTAATTGCGGCCCAGTAGAAGGCCTCAACCTTTGGCGTAGCAACGGTGTTGACGGAAATCGTTCGCTCCGACCAGTACCAGAGGCCAAGCACGGTCATGAGGCAGACGAACAAAAGCGTAGAACCGCCAGTGTAACCAATACCAAGCGAGCGGTCGGCAAAGTCCGCCATCGTCGTGCCGAACATGGTCGAGGCGACGATGGTCGCCCAATAAAGGAAGGGATGAAATTT
>JBOHII010000268.1:0-2895 GCA_050725955.1 Pseudolabrys sp.
CGACAAAGGCGCGCTGGTGTTGATGGACAATACCTGGGCGTCGCCGCTTTATTTCCGCGCCTTCGAAAAGGGGGTCGACCTGTCGATCCAGGCCGGCACCAAATATATCGGCGGCCATTCCGATGTCATGTTCGGCTGCGTGTCGGCGAACGCCAAGTCGCTACCGGCGCTCAAGGACGTCGTCTATACCATGGGCCTGTGCGTCGGCCCCGACGACATGTACCTGGCGCTACGCGGTCTGCGCACGCTCGGCGTGCGATTGGCGCGGCACTACGAATCCGGCATGCGTGTCGCGCGCTGGCTGGAACAACGGCCGGAAGTTCTGCGCGTATTGCACCCGGCGCTCGAGAATGATCCCGGCCACAAGATCTGGCGGCGGGATTTTACCGGCGCCTGCGGGCTATTCAGCATCGTGCTCAAGCCGGTGCCGGAAAAGTCCGTGCATGCCTTCATGAACGAGCTCGCACTGTTCGGCTTGGGCTTCTCGTGGGGCGGCTTCGAAAGCCTGGCGATCGCATTCGATTGCAGCGAGTATCGCACCGCGACCAAATGGGCACCGGGCGGGCCGACGCTGCGCTTCCACATCGGCCTGGAAGACCCGGACGATCTGATCGCCGACCTGGAGCAGGGCTTCGCGGCGATGGCGGCTGCTCGTTAATTCACGCCGGCGCGCCCTGGCCGCCGCTGCGGATGACGAATTGCAAATTGCGCAGATAGACGAACACGCCGAAGGCCTGCCCGACGATGAACACCGGGTCGCGGCGGTAAAGCGCGTAGCCGAGCAGCATCAGGCCGCCGCCGATCGAGAATACCCAAAACGCGGTCGGCACCACGCTCTTGCCCGCGCGCTCCGAGGCAATCCATTGCACCACGAAGCGCATGGCGAACAGCGCCTGCGCGACATAGCCCAGCAGAATTCCCCAATCGGCATTGCCGACGAACACGTCCTGCAGATAGCCACCGACGGCGCGGGTGATATCGACTAGCATTTATTCCTCCGAAATTTCCGCGATTCGTTTCCTGCGGCGGATCAGCCACCAAACGCCGACGAGATCGAGGATGCCGATCCACAACCGGTCCCACATCCCGTAGTTCGACACGCCGCTGGCGCGCGGCCGGTCTTTCACGTCGACATAGCCGATGTTGTAGCCCTCGCGCTTGACCAGCGCCGGAAGGAAGCGATGCAGGCCATCGAAATACGGCAGGCTCATGAACACCGCCCGCGGAAACGCCTTGAGGCCACAGCCGGTATCGCGGGTGCCGTCGCGCAAGACCGCGCCGCGCACCGAATTGGCGATGCGCGATTGCAGCTTCTTGAAGCCCGACGCTTTGCGTCCCACCCGCTGGCCGGCAATCAGCCCGACACGCGGGGCGCCCGCTTCCAGCGCGCGCAGCATGGCCGGAATGAAGGCTGGATCGTTCTGGCCGTCGCCGTCGAGGGTAACGATCAGCGGTGCGCGCGCGGCAACAACGCCGGAGCGCACCGCCGCCGACTGGCCGCAAGATTGCCTGTGGCGGATGTGACGCAGGTAAGCGTGTTGCGACGTCAGCCGCTTGAGCTCGGCCGCGGTGCCGTCGCTCGAGCCGTCATCGACGTAGATCACCTCGAAGCGCCACTGCCCGTCGAGCGCGGCGGCGATCTCGACCAAAAGCGGCGCGATATTGCCGGCCTCGTTGCGCACCGGCACCACGACGGCAACCGCTGGATCGCTGGCGTTCATTTTTGGGCCCCCGTCATGCGCATGCTATATTAAGCCAAGAGTGCGCGCGCAACCGCTTTGATCCGCCGCAACAAGGGGCCTGGTTTTTGCTGCAAAACGCCATCCGGTGCGATGGAAAATCCCAAGCCGCGCAGCGCGAACCAGCGCCGCACGATGAGCGCGCCGCAAACGCCGACCGCCGCGCCCGCCAGCACGTCGCTCGGATAATGCGCGGTAACCACCACCCGGCTCACGGCGATCAGCACGGCATAGACCCACAAAAGGGTGCGCTGGCGCGGCCACAAGGTGCCGAACGCCACCAGCGCCGAGAATGCCGTGGCGGCATGGCCGGAAGGCAGCCCGGCATAGGCGGCCGGCCAACTGAACGGGCTGAACAAAGTTGGATCGATGCTGCCGCCGACGCCCGGCCGCGCACGCCCGAATATGTGCTTGGCTACGGTCACAAACAGGCCGGGCACCGCGATCGCCGCAAACAGGAAGCCGACGCGCACCATCACCGCCGCCAGTACGAGCTGCGGCACACGCGGCAGGCTCGGCAATGCGGCGAGCGTCAGAAACAAAACGCCAAGCGGCCAGAGAAACCAGCCCGACTTGCCGAAGCCGGTTATCTGGTCGAAGCACCAGACGATCCAGCGCGGCAGATGGCCGACGGCGCGGATCGAGGCGCCGTCGACTGTAAACATCGTCAGCAGAAAGATCGCCACACCAAGGCCGGCCGCGATTGCCAGCTGGCGCGGCGCGATTGGCCACGGATCGCGCACATGGATGCGCCCCGGCCGCGCCAGTAGCGCGAGTGCGGCAACGACATTGGTGACGCAGCGGTTGAGCACGCCGCGCGCCGTGTCGGTGCGATCAAGTCCATCGGCCGCGGTCATGGATTTTCCGCCGAACGGAACAGGGTGAACGTCACCGGCCGCCCGACGCTGATATTGTAGCCGTCGAAACGCTGCACCAGCGCGTAATGCAATCCGATCGAATTGGCGCGTTGCACGAAACTTGCCACGCTGCGCGCATCGATCAGCGCAAACCGGCACGAGCCTTGCCCGAGAAATATGGCGGCGCCGGTGCCGTCGGTGAACCGCGTGTCGGTGCCGAGCAGGAACACCAAGCTCGGTTCCTCGTAATATCCGGTCGCTGCCACACGCGGCTGTGGACAATCGCTGCCGCGCAGGGC
>JBOHII010000269.1:0-6472 GCA_050725955.1 Pseudolabrys sp.
GAACAGGCCCTGCGGCAGGAAGATCAGTGTGATCGCCAGAACGGAAAAGGCCGCGACATCCTTGTAGTCGATGGAAAAGTACGCCGACCACAGCGTCTCGATCAGGCCGATGATGAGGCCGCCGACAACCGCGCCAGGGAGCGAACCGATGCCGCCGAGCACCGCGGCGGTGAAGGCCTTCACGCCCGGCACGAAGCCGTCGGAGAAAGTGACCACGCCGTAATACATCAGGTACATGGTGCCGGCGACGGCGGCGAGCGCGGCCGCGATAACGAACGTCATGGAGATCGTTTGGTCGACATTGACGCCGACCAGCGCCGCCATCTTCTGGTCCTGCTCGCAGGCGCGTTGGGCGCGGCCGAGCCGGGTCTTGGCCACCAGATACCAGAATGCAGCCAGCAGCACCGCTGTAACGCCCCAGATGATGAGCTGCTTGTAGGACAGCGTGACGGCGAAATTATTTTTGTTCAGGAGGACAAATTCGCCCTGCACCATCGGCGGGATCGGTTTGTTGCGCGGGCCTTGCGACACTTGCACGAAGTTGGACAAGAAAATCGACATGCCGATCGCCGAGATCAGCGGCGCCAGGCGAAACGAGCCGCGCAAGGGCCGGTAGGCGACGCGCTCGATCACCCAGTTGACCAGCGAGGTGAACACCATAGCCACGATCAGCACAATGAAAAGCGCCAGCGCGATCGAGGTTATGCCGAGCCAGGTGGTCAGGATCAGAAAGGCGATCAGCGCGATGAAGGCCGACACCATGAACACGTCGCCATGGGCGAAGTTCACCATGCCGATGATGCCGAACACCATGGTGTAGCCGATGGCGATCAGGCCGTAGATCGAGCCGAGGGTGATGCCGTTGATGAGCTGCTGGAGGAAGAATTCCATGCGGAGCGCTCGGGGCCTTTCAGTGACCGCCCGGCTGACGGCCAATGTTGCGATTGCACAAGGCTTAACAGGGCATGGCGAGAGCGGCAACGCCAGCCGCGCAGCGTGTTATTAAGTCGGATCGCGGCCGTTGAGGCCGTCAGGAAAGGCGCATGTTTTCCAGCCTCGAAATCGCTGTCCGGGTGGGCTGCTATGCCGCGGTTTTCGCCGGAATGGCGTTCTGGGAATGGTTCGCCCCGCGTCGCCGCCTGACGGCCGGCCGGCGGCCGCGCTGGCCCGGCAATCTCGGCATTCTCGCCATCGACATAATCGCCGTGCGGCTGCTGGTGCCGACCGCCGCGGTCGGCGTAGCGGTGATCGCGGCTACGCGCGGCTGGGGCCTGTTTGCCGCGCTCGGCCTGCCGGCCTGGGCGGCTATCCCGCTCGGCGTGATCGCGCTCGACCTGGTGATCTACACGCAGCACGTCGTATTCCACCACGTGCCGTTGTTGTGGCGGTTGCACCGCATGCACCATGCCGATCTCGATATCGACGTAACCACCGGCGTGCGATTCCATCCCTTGGAGATATTATTGTCGCTGGCGATCAAAATGGCGGCCGTGGTGACGCTCGGTGTGCCGGCGCCGGCGGTGCTGATATTCGAGGTGCTGCTCAACGCCACTTCGATGTTCAACCACAGCAATGTGGCGCTGCCGCTCTGGCTCGAGCCGATGGCGCGCTGGATCGTAGTCACCCCGCAGATGCACCAAGTGCATCACTCAATCGAGCGGGCGGAAACCGACAGCAATTTCGGCTTCAACCTGCCATGGTGGGATCGTCTGTTCGGCACCTATCGCGCAAAGCCAGCGGCCGGCGAGGAAGGCATGACGATCGGCCTGCCGATTTTTCGCGATGTGGCTGAATTGCGCGTCGTGCGTCTGCTGACACAGCCATTCCGAGGAAGCTTAATGCAATCCGCCGAACAACCATACCAGCAGGAGAATCGGAAGCGGAATCCCCAGAAGCCAAAGTAATAGATAGCGACCCATGATGCGTCCCTCAGTCCTTTTGTTAGAGGCGTGAGAGCAACGCTCGCACTCTTTGGCCGGTTCCTGCGATACGGCTCGGCTGGAACGAATTGAGCTGTGGCGCGTTGTTCCTGCGCGTTGGGCAGGGGAGTAATTGAACTAAACTTCGACCAACCGTTGGAAAGGAATGCAGAATGACCCAGAACCCCGACCAGAAGCCGGGCCAACAGCAGCAGGGCAATCAGCCCGACCAGAAGCCGGGCCAGCAGCAGCAGGGCAATCAGCCCGGCCAGCAGGGCGGCCAGCAACGCCCCGGTCAGCAGCAACAGCAGCAGCAGCCAAATCGCCCCGGCCAGGGCGGTCAGCAGAGCCGGCAGGATCAGCAGGACCGCTGACGCGCTGCAGCACGATGAGCGGAGGCCCCGCCTGACGGCGGGGCTTTTCGTTTGCGCGGGCGTGCGATTGCGTTGGCCTCACGCGCGCGCCGGCATATGCTTGTGGCTATGGCTGCCTCCACGCTTCCGCTGTTTCATCTTTATGGCGATCCGCCGGACGACAGCGCGTTCGACTTCATCCATATCGAAACCATCGCGTCGCGCTCGTCGCTGCACGAGTGGACGATCCGCGCGCACCGCCACCGCAACCTGTCGCAGATCCTGCTGATCGAGAAGGGCGGCGGCGAGATGAGCTACGAGACCGCGACTGTGGCGTTCGCGGCGCCGACAGCGATCCTGGTGCCGGCCACCACGGCGCACGGCTTTCGCTTTACCCCGAACGTCACCGACGGATGGGTGGTGAGTTTCACCGAGGACGTCGCCAGCGCGCTCGGCCACCAATCCAGCGAAGCGCTGGCGCGGCTCAAGGCGGTGGCCGCCGATCCGCTGGTGCCGCTGGCGAGTGCCTCGGAATCAAAGCGGCTGTCGACGCTATGCGCGGATCTCAACGAGGAAGCCTCGCTCGCACGCGAAGGCTATCGCCTCGCCATGCGTGGGCTGTTGGCGCTGATCGCCATCGAAGTGGTGCGGCTGGCGGTGAGCCGGGCGCGCACCGGCACGGTGACGCTTACCCGCGCCGATGCGCGGGTGGAGGCGCTGCGCAAGCTGTTGGACGAGCATTTCAGAAAGGAACGGCTGATCAGCTTCTATGCCGAGAAGCTGGCGATGACCGCCGACCGGCTCAACGATCACGTCAAACGCGCGACCGGCGTAACGGCGGGTCACCTAATCCGCCAGCGCGTGTTGACCGAGGCCAAACGGCAGCTCGTGTTCAGCAACCAGCCGATTCACGAAATTTCCTACGATCTCGCGTTTTCCGATCCCTCCCACTTCACACGATTTTTCCGCAAGCAAACCGGCGTGACGCCGCAGGCCTTCCGCGAGGGCCGCGGCGGTTAACATTAAGAGCCGCGCTTAAGGGGTAAGGTAAAGTTTTGGTTTCTTTTGAAATTAGCATTTGACGCGCTTACGCGTTGATCCCTTTTTCGGGAGGAACGCATGCGTAAGCTTTCCGGCGCGGCCGTGGCTGTGATCATGGGCGTAGCGCTATATTTCACCCTGTTCTGGGGTTTTGACGCGCTGCGCATCCTTACCTCGCCGACCTACGGGCTCGAAGACGTCTGGCGCTCGCAGTTTATTTTCGCTGTCGGCCACCTGTTCAGCCTTAGCCCGATCGGGCTCATCAAGCTCGCTGCCTTCTTCGGCGCGCTCAAGCTCGCGGTCGCCGGCATCTGCGCCGTGCATGTTCTCGACCGTCTGCGCGCGTTGGGCGGCGGCAAGGCAGATTCCGATGTGCTCGAAGCCGGCCTGATCCTGGTCGTGCTGATCAGCATTGTTTCGGTCGGTCCCGCGGTGTCGTCGCAAAGCGCCGAACTGGTGCGGGAAGCCACCATCCAATTGCTGCTCGCCGCCATCGCCACCGGGCTTTGCGTGATGGAGCGCAGCTATGCCGGCAATGGCGACGATACCAAACCGGCGGTGTCGATGGAGCTCGCCGGCACGCCGCGCGGGGCGCCCTGGTACTCGCCGTTCCGCTGATCAGCCCGCCATACGGCGCCTTCGTTATTTCGGTCGTGCTTCGTGCAGGCCGCGGTCCGGCGGCTGTAATTTGCCGCTACGTCGATCCTTGACCGCCTGCACCAAAGCGAGCGCTGCGTTGCGCACGTCCTGCTGGAAATCAGTGTCGCGGTCGAGGTCATCGTGCGAGGTGGCGTAGGGCGTCAGATACCCGACATAGCGGTCGATCTGTCCCTGATGGCCGGACGGGATCAAGCCAATGTCCTGCAGCCAGTCGGAGAGGATACGGCGCAGGTTCTCGGTGCCGGCGGCGTCGCCATGCACCACCACTGAGAACACCCGGCCCTCGAGATGACGCGGATAGGGCCAGCCCTTTAGTTCCAGGGCTTTGGCCTTTTCCGGATCCTTGCCGCCGGTCGAGGTGAAGTCCGGATTGCCGCCGTCGGCGCAGACCAGGCGGTCGATCATCAGCTTGAGCGAGGAGGGCGCCTGGTACCAGTTGACCGGGCAGACGATCATTACGCCGTGCGCGGCCACCCATTTCGGATAGATCTCGGCCATCCAATCGCCGGTCTGGCCGAGCGCGTGATTGGGATAGCAGCTGCACGGCCAATGGCAGAGCGGTTGGGCCGTAGAGACGCAGGCCTTGCAGGGGTAGATCACTCTGCCGTACTCGGCGGTAAGCCGTGACAGATCGAGAATCTCGACCTCGAAGCCGCGCGTCTTTTTGATTGCATCGTTTGCGAGCGTCACCATCCGCCAGGTCTTCGACATTTCGCCGGGGCAGGTCTGGTCGTTACGCGAGGAACCGTTGACGATGAGGATGCGCGAGGGCGACTTCGGATCGTTCTGCTTGCGCTCGGCGGCGCGGACATTGGCGCGCGTTTGAAACCATTCGACCGGCAGATCGAAATTGGGATCGGCAAATTCCTTGCCGGCTTTCCGCGTGCGTGGCGACTTGTGGTACTCGTCGTATGTGATCCACGCCGCGTCGACGAGCTTGTCGAGTTCGGGCATCAGCGGGTCGTAGGCGGGGTCGTAAAATCTGGCGAGAAATCGCTTCTTGAATTCCGGCTTGTCGAGTTGGACGCTCGGCATGCCCTTGCGCACGGTAATTTTAGCCATGGCGTTCCCTACATTCGTGAGCCACGGCTACACTCAAGCTCATTCAACTGGAAATGACGAGAGCGTCACCGGCGCGTGAGAAGGCTTATTTCTTCGCCAACTCCGCCATCACTTCGCCGGCCTCCTTGAAGGCATGGTTGGCCGCCGGCACGCCACAATAGATTGCCTGTTGCAGAATGATTTCCTTGATGTCGTCCTGGCTGAAGCCGCCCTCGGCCAGCGCCGCACGTACATGCAGGCGGAATTCGTCCCAGCGCGCGAGCGCGATCATGCTGCCGATCACCAGCACGCGGCGGGTGCGTTCGTCGTAGTGCGGCCGCGTCCAGATTTCACCCCAGGCATAACGGGTGATGAGCTCCTGGAATTCCTCGTTGAACGGGGTTTTCTTGGCATTGGCGCGATCGACCCATTCATGGCCCAGCACCTTGCGGCGCTTGGCCATGCCGCGTTCGTGGCGTTCCTTCTCGTCCATATCCCGGTCCTCTACTGCAGGAAATTGAGCACCGTCTCGGTATAGAGTTTGGGCTGCTCCATGTTCGAAATATGCGCGGCATCGAGCGCCGCGATCTTGGCACCCTTGATCTGCTGCGCGATCGCTTCGCCGGCAGACGGCGGCGTGGCCGGATCCTGCTTGCCGACGATGACCAAAGTCGGCGCGGTAATGCGCCCATTGGTAGCGCGGAAATCCATGCCGCGGATCGCTTCGCAGCAGGCGATGTAGCCGACCGGATTTGTGGCGAGGAACATTTCCTTCATGCGCGCCAGGGTCTGCGGCGCACGGGCGCGGAATTCCTTGGTGAACCAGCGCTCCATGTTGGGATCAACCAGCTGCGCCAGGCCTTTCTCCTGCACGAATTTGATGCGATCGGCCCACGGCGCTTTGTCGGCGTAATAGAAATTAGTGTTGGAGAGGACGAGCTTGTCGACGCGGTCGGCCGCGTTGGCGCCGAGCCATTGGCCATCCATGCCGCCCATCGAGAGGCCGCACCAGTTCATCTTCTTGATCTTGAGCGCGTCGAGGATCGCGAGACGATCGCGGCCGAAGCGCTCGAAACTGTAGGGGCCCGTCGGCGCGCCCGACTTGCCGTGGCCGCGGCGGTCGTAGCGCACGAGGCGGAAATGCCTGGCGAATTCGGCCGCCTGGTCGTCCCACATATGCAAATTCGTGCCGAGCGAGTTCGACAGCATCAGCGCCGGGGCGCTTTCGCTGCCTTCGACCTCGACATTGAGCGGGCAGCCGTCATCGGCGTTGATTGTTGGCATGAATATCCTCCCTGGATGTCCCGCGCTTGGTGCCGGTTGACCCTGGCGCCCACCCTTAAAGTGCTTAAAGGCGGCTGCAAAGGCCTTTTCAGCGGGCTTTCGAAGGCTTAAAGCCCGTGAGCGGGATTTTGCGGTTCGCGATTGCGAAGGAGACGCCGATGGCGATGACGATGA
>JBOHII010000270.1:0-15960 GCA_050725955.1 Pseudolabrys sp.
CGATCAAGAGTGACGCGGGGATTGGGGGCTTTGCGGCGGCGATCGCGATTGGCATCGGTTCTCCGAACCCTGAGCCGGGCATTGGCAAGGGCGGCACGGCCTCGGCGACGGTTGCGATCAGCAATTCTGGGCTGATCAACGCCACCAACGGCTATACCGGTGGCTACGGCATTATCGGCGGCACGTATGCGGTTGCCGGGGCGTTTGGCCGCCAGGCGACGGGCGGGGTTGCGGTAGCGTCGACGACGATCACCAGCAACGGGCCGACGATCCTGGCCAGCTATGGCGGCATCAGCGGTTCTGCGACGGCTCTGTCCGACGGGTTTGGCGTTTACGGCATCAAGGGCTTGGCGAAGGGCGGCACCGCTACTGCGGGCGCGACCATCACCAACGTGGCCAATATCTACAGCGGCTATGGTGCCGGCATCGCGGCCGTGGCCACGGCTTCGGCCAACGGGTTGCTCATTGGCACGGGCGGGCCTGTGGGTTATGGCAACGGCGTTGGCGGCACGGCGAGTGCCACCGCCACGATCACCAACTCGGGATTGATCACGACGTACGGCAGCAATGCGCCGGGCATCTTGGCGATTTCATACGCTTCGGCCAACGGCAGTCTCACCGGCGGCGTGGTGTCGGCGGTCTCCAGCATCTCCAACAGCGGTGCGACCATCCTGACGTACGGCAGCAATTCGCCGGGAATCGTGCAGTTATCGACGGTTTCTTCCAACGGCGGGTATACGGGCGGTACGGCGACGACATCGACCACCGTCAATAATACGGCGACTATCATCGCGACCGGCCGCAACTCTGGGGGCATCTATGCGGGCACATCCGCCTCTGCGAATGCCTCTGTGAACGGCTACTACCGGGTTGGGGGAACGGCAGGGCGTGCAAGCGCAAGCACGACCGTCAACAACAGCGCCTTCATCAATGTGACGGGGGCCGGCATCTACGCGAACTCACAAGCCTATGCGAACGGCTGGAAGGGTGGGAATGCGCAGGCAACGACCGTTGTGAACAGCAGCGGGCCGAAGATCATCGTGTCAGGCGGCGGATCGTTTGCGCCGGGCATCGCCGCCTACTCGACCGCGCAGGCATACGGGCTTGGCGGGACTGCGAGCGCGGGCACCACGGTCACCAATTCTGCGGTGATTCAGGACTACGGTGGCTGGAGATCGCCGGGCATCATTGCAACCGCGTATGCTGGTGCTGGGACGTTGTTGACCGGCAAGGCGACGGCGGGGGCCTACGTCAACAATACCGGCAACATCATCACGAGCGGTGCTCGCTCGGGCGGCATCGAGGTGTACTCCGGCGCCTATGCGGGAAGCGCGACCAGCGCCAACGCGACCAGTTCTGTCACCAACAGCGGCGGCATAACGACGTCGGGCTGGCGCTCGGCCGGTATCGTTGCCATAGCAACGGCTGCGGGCGTCAATGGGTTCGATAGCGGCTCACTTGCACCGGGCAATTCCTCGGGCAAGGCGATTGCGATCGCCACGATAACGAATACCGGGGCAATCAAGACCTACGGTTCGCAATCTCCGGGTCTGTTCGCGGCGACCTATGCGGTCGGTAACACCGCGACGGCCACCACGACCGTGCTCAACTCCGCTTCGATCGCAGCGTTCGGCAGCGGCGCGGGCATCCTTGCCTCGTCCTATGCGAACGGTAATTACGGCGCCAACGACGCCGCCACGGCGACGACTTTGGTTTCGAATTCCGGCAACATCGTAACGTACGGGCACGGAAGCCTCTCGGCCGGCATCAATGCCAGCGCGATCGCCTACGGCACCAGCGCCAGCACCACCGTGAGCAATGGCGGCAACATCACCACGTTTGGCAACGATGCGCCCGGCATCATTGCGTATTCTTACGCATTCACCGCTTCGGGAACTGCTGTCGCGTCGGTGGTTGTTACAAACTCCGGCAGCATCTGGACGTACGGATCTCGTTCTCCTGGTATCTCCGCCTATGCCAAGGCTATCGGGGTACAGGGACCTGCGGCCTCCAACGCGACGGTGCTCATCAACAATAGCGGGACGGTCATCACGTCCGGCTCATTCTCGCCCGCGATCTACGCAAAGGTTAACGGCGACACCTCGATCACCATCAACAATGCTGCCACCGGCGTACTCAAGGCAACCGGTCGTCCGTACACCGTCATTGAGATGGTCTCGTATAACGGGCTGCTGAGCACGATCAACAATACGATCAACAACGCCGCCGGCGGCCTGATCCAAGGCAACATCCAGTCCTACGGCTTGGCTAACAATACCTTCAATAACGCCGGCACCTGGGTGATGCAGGGCAATTCCAACTTCAGCAACACCTTCACCAGGGGCACTAATACGGTTAACAACACGGGCCTGGTCACTGTCCTGAACACGGACCGGGGCAACCGCCATCGCGCGGGTTACGGACTGGTGTCGGGTTCCAATGCTCCGGGCCTTTATGTTGCCGGCAGCGTCTTTGCCGGCGTGTACACCGGGGGTCACCCGCCGCGGTTCTATACGACGGCGGTCAGGGGTCTGACGAACTGGAATAACGATGGTGGCACGATCTCGTTGATCAACGGGAATGCCAACCAGCAGCTGCTGCTGTCGGGCAACTTCAACGGCACGCAAAGCGGCCCGGTCACGAGCACCTTGAAGGTTGATGCCAACCTTGGTGGGCCGCCGATCAGTGCGGTGCCGCCGACGGTATCGAAGACAACGACGAGTATCTCGATCCTGGGATTCCCCGTGGCCACCTCCACGGTGACGACGGTCACATCCCCCGGCGTCCCGGCTTATGTTGGGGCGAGGTCGGATATCTTGGGGGTCGCTGGCAACGTGACCGGCGTTACCCAGGTTGTGGTGAACGACACCAATCCGGGACTGGGCGTCTATAACCCAGTCGGCATTCCGGTCGTCATTGTTGGCGGCACCACGGACGCAACCAACTTCGTTCTGAAGGGTGGGCCGATCGTCAAGGGGCTGTTCGACTACGACATCTATCTGAACGCCCCGAAGAATGTTTGGGTATTGGCGAGCACGCCGGGCCAGGCGGCGAACGAGTTGCCGCGCTTGATCACGGCGGCTCAGGATGTGTGGCACCAGGAAGCGGGCGTATGGGCCGACCGGTCGGCGGATCTGCGCGCCTACTACAACGGTGCGGTGCCGTGTGATCCGCGCATGATCACCAAGGCGCCGTGCACGGCACCCTCGAGCATCGGACCCGGCGTATGGTTCCGTGCCTTTGGCGACTGGTCGCACAATGGCGGCACGGCGGACGAGACGCTGTTTGGCAAGACGCACAGCCAGGATGTCAGCTATCACCAGGACATCTATGGCATGCAGGTTGGTCTCGACTTCGCGGCCGAGCGCCGGGGCTACGAGAACTTCATCTTCGGCTTGATGGCCGGTGCGGTCGACTCGAAGGTCGACTTCGCCTCCGGGACGAGCACGAAGTTCAGCGGCGGCAACCTCGGTCTGTATGCGACCTTGATCAACGGCAACTTCTTCGTCGATGCGTTGCTGTTGGCCGACTTCCTCAACATCACGTACAACCACTCGACGCTGCTCACCTCGACGGCGGGCAGTGTGAACAACATCGGCGGCCATGTTGACATGGGCTACCGGTTCAACATGAAGAACAACTGGTTCTGGGAGCCTTTGGCCACGGTTGATGCGGTGTGGACGGACTTCCGCAAGCTTGATCTGCCTGGCGTGGCTCTCGATCTCAACACCAACGACAACGAGAACCTGCGTGGCCGGTTGGGCGTGCGCGTTGGGACTTCCTACCTCAACGGCGGCTACCGGATCGAACCGAGCGTGACCGCAGGCGTATGGCATGCCTTCGCCGGCGACAACTCCGGAATGCTGACCAGCGGCGTGTATACGCTCAACCTGACGGATGCCAGTTCGCATCTGACGTATGGTGAGGTTGGCGCCGCTGTGAACGTCGTCGAGTTGGGCTCGCGTTGGTCCGGCTACGTCAAGGGCGATGTCCGCTTCGGCGACGACTACTGGGGCGGATCCGTCAAGGGCGGCGCACGCTTCCAGTGGTAGACATGAGGGTTGCTATAGGCTAACAAGGCAGACCCATTCGGGTGACCGTCCGGGCTGGCAGCTGAGGGAAATCCCCAGCCGCCAGCCTGGGACCGTTCTCCGGAAGTTCAAAGCAAGATCGGAGGCGAGGTCGATAATCGTGCGATCTCGCCTTTTTGCTGACCAAGTTTACAGGGCGTTATAGTTGTGACCGAAGACACTCGCGTGAGCCCCGGACAGTTGACCGATAAACCAGCAGCCGAAGAACGCCCAAGCCTCGTCGTCCAAAGCGACGCGAGGGCTGTGCCTGAAATCGCCCCCGCCGCGGAGAAGCAGGATACGCCGCCGGCGCCCGCCGAGGCGGCGAATATCGAGACGCAACAGGTTCAAACGACCAAGATCGAATGTTCGCGTGGGCTCGCCGATTGGCTGGTGATGAACAATGTGAGCCTTGGGTTCACCTCCTACCAGACCGGTCAGCTTTTTCTTATCGGCACGCTGCCCGACAAGCGAATCTCGATCCATCAGCGGAACTTCGTCCGCGCGATGGGCCTGATTGCCCAGCCCGATCGCATTTACATAGCTTCGATCGAAGCCATCTGGCGGCTTGAGAATATTCTTCGTCGGACCGAGCGAGCAAACCAGCATTTCGACCGGCTGTTCGTTCCCCGCAACGCGCAGATTACCGGCGATCTGGACGTCCATGAAATGGCGGTCGATAAGTATGGGCGCCTCATCTTCGTCAACACGAAGTACTCCTGTCTTGCGACCGTAAGTCTGGTTCACAGCTTCAAGCCGGTCTGGAAGCCCAAGTTTATTTCCAAATTCGCACCCGAGGATCGCTGTCACTTGAACGGAATGGCGATGGTCGCCGGTTCGCCGAAATACGTCACTTCCGTCAGTCAGAGCGATTTGCTCAATGGCTGGCGCGAGCGACGCGAGAAAGGCGGCGTCATCATCGATATCGAAACCGATCGGATCGTCACCGACGATCTGTCGATGCCGCATTCGCCACGCGTTGCGAATGGCGCGCTGTGGGTGCTGGATTCGGGCCGCGGCTATATTGCGCGCGTCGACGCACAGACCGGAAAGAAGGAAAACGTTGCATTTTGTCCCGGATTTCTTCGTGGTCTGACCATATGGAACGGCCATGCGATCGCTACAGTGTCGCTGCCGCGCGACGGAACCTTCAAGGATCTGGAGCTCGAGGACAATGTCCGTGCGCGCGGTGGAGTGCCGTGGTGCGGCATTCAAATCGTCGACCTGAGAACGGGCGACATCGTGCAGTGGATCCGGCTCGACGGATTTATCAAGGAGCTCTTCGACGTCGGCGTAATTCCCGGCTCGCGCTGCCCGATGGCGTTGGGCATTGGCACACCGGAAGTCCAGCAGACCATCAGTTACGATCCTGATTTGGCACCGATTTCCTTGGAAACGGTGCTACCGAAAGAGCCTGAAATAGTCCAGGCCACGGTAAAAGATACGGCCCCGGTAGTCTCATAATCCGAAGCCGCTTGCTGAGGCTGCGTCGGACACGACCGACACACTGCCTCCTCGATTTGAAGCTCCTGAACCGATAGTGGGTGATACAATGCGAACATATCACTGGGTTGCCATAGTAGCCGCCGGTGTGCTGGTCACAGCCAGCGCGGCCGCCGTGTTCGGCTCGCAAAAGTCGACCGATTCCGACAGAGATGTGCGACTCATGGCGGCGAAGAATAATTCTTCGCTCATCCGGGAAAGCCAGGTCCGGCAGCCTGCTGCGGCGTCTTCTTCGCCCCAACGGGTTGAGACCATCAAATACGATTCCTGGGTGGTGGTGTGCGCGGAAGCCGGGGGCTCGAGCAAAAAGACATGTTCCGCGAAACTTCAAGCAGTTAATCAGGAACAGGGGCAAGTATTGGTGGACTGGGAAATCGGGATGAACAGGGAAGGTCATTATGTTACCGCCTTTCGCGTTCCCCCGGTTTTTGGCTTCAAGAAAGACAATAAGGTGATTGCCGGTCCGCTCTTGATTCAAAACGGTGTGGAACTCAAGTTTGGCAACGGTCCGGCGCGACGGATCAATTATGTATGGTGCGGCCCGAAGCAGTGCTTTGCCGAGGCCCTGATCGATGAGGCTTTCATCAAGGAAGCCCTTGCCAATACCAAGGCAACGATCACTGTCCATACCGCGGGCGGCGGGGCAATCCCGATTGAAATACCGATCAAGGGCATCGACAAAGCGATCTCATCCACGCGCAAGTGAAGCTTTGTCGCATGGGGCAGCGCTTCCGGCGTCGAGCTGGCGGAATATCCGGACTGTCCAACTAGACCCTGGTGACGCGACATCGGCCACGGCCGGTTTGCCGCTGCCATCACAGGCCCGCGCTGAGCCGCGCAGCGCCTGCCGGCGCGATCGGCAGGATGACATCCGAGAATCCCCAGGGGCAACGTTGGCCGTATTCGCCCATGCGGCCTTGGTAGCGCCCCGCGCGCATGCCGCGACGCAGTCTTGGACCTATTTTGGACCCAAACGCTACGAACGTCGCAGAAATGTTGATTTAGTGGCGCGCCCTAGGGGATTCGAACCCCTGTTACCGCCGTGAAAGGGCGGTGTCCTAGGCCTCTAGACGAAGGGCGCCAAGCGCGCTGCCCGGGTTGCCGGGTCCCGGCCCGCCGGGCGGGGCAGTGCGCAAATCTGCAAGGCCGCGAGGTATAATCAGGTTCTCCGGGGGCAGCAAGCGCGGGCGAGCCCATGGCGGCGAAAAGCGTGCCCGCAGCATGAACGGCGCCGGCGGCCGATTTCCGGAAAAAGTCAGGCGCGGCTTGCAAGCTGCGGTTGCTCGTTACCATTTGCCGGTATTGGGCATCGATTTCCACGGCTCCTGTGCAGGCATGGCGGCGCCCTTCTGCAGCAGCTCTATGGAATGTTTATCGGGCGAGCGCACGAAAGCCATGACGCCATCGCGCGGCGGTCGGTTGATGGTTACCCCGGCCTTCATGAGCCGGTCGCACGTGGCGTAGATATCGTCCACTTCATAGGCCAGGTGCCCGAAATACCGCGCCTCGCCGTAATCCTCAGTGTCCCAATTGTAGGTCAGTTCCACCTCGGGCCCCGGGCGGCCGGACTTCTTGCTCTCCTCAACCAGCTTTGCGTCGCCTGGCGGCGCCAGGAACACCAAGGTGTAGCGGTTCTTTTCGTCCACCCGGCGGCGGGTCTCCTTGAGCCCGAGTTTGTTGCAATAAAAATCGAGCGCGGCATCGAGATTGCGTACGCGGAGCATGGTGTGCAGATATCTCATGGCTTAGACCTCATGAACGATGGGGGCAGCCTTGGCGCCGCCGATGATATAGTAATGCTTACGCGCGATCTTGAGACGGCAATTTCCGATTTGCGCGACCTCATTGAGGGTGCGGCGGTGGTCGTCCCGTTCACCGGGGCCGGGATCTCGACCGAATGCGGCATCCCGGATTTCCGCTCACCCGGGGGCCTGTGGACCAAGAATCAGCCGATCCCGTTCGATGCCTTCCTGGCGAGCGCCGAGATGCGCGATGAGGCCTGGCGCCGGCGCTTTGTCATGGAAGAGAGTTTCGCCAAGGCAAGGCCGGGGCGGGGACACATGGCGCTCTCGTCACTCTATCGTGCCGGCAAGGTGCCGGCACTTATGACGCAAAACATAGACAACCTGCATCAGGCTTCCGGCGTCGCGCCGGAGGACGTCGTTGAACTGCACGGCAATACCACCTATGCCGTTTGTCTCGAATGCGCGCGGCGCTACGAGCTGTCCTGGGTCAGGCAAGAATTCGAGGCCGCCGGCCACCATGTGCCGGATTGTGCCTGCGGCGGCTTCATCAAGACCGCCACCGTATCGTTCGGGCAGTCAATGCCGGCTGCCGCGATGGCGCGCGCCGAGGAATTGAGCCGCAGTTGTGATCTGTTTCTCGCCATCGGATCGTCGCTGGTGGTTTGGCCGGCGGCAGCATTTCCGCTGATGGCCAAACACAATGGCGCGGCGCTGGTTATCATCAATCGCGAGCCGACCGAGTTCGACGACGTCGCGGATCTGGTGGTGCGCCACGACATCGGCGCGGTGCTCGGACCCTTCGTTGCGCACTGATTCGCTAGGCTTTCCACTGTGCATAGACCTGTGCGCAAGCACATTTTGGACTTTGCCGCGCTAGGCTGGGTGTTATCTTGAATCGATAGATTCGGAGAAGCGCTCTTGAAGAGGCGCCAGAAAAGCGGCGGCGTGCGGCGTTATGACGTCGGACGGGGTTGAAACAAAAATGCCTGGGACAAATCTCCGGCCGGGAACGGTCAGAGAACTCGTCGATGAGACGGCGGCCGATCTCATTGAATTGGCCGGTGTCATCAAGTGGTTTGACGTCTCCAAGGGATTTGGCTTCATCATCCCCGATAACGGCATGCCTGACGTGCTATTGCACGTGACCTGCCTGCGCCGCGACGGCTACCAGACCGCATACGAAGGCGCGCGGGTTGTATGCGAAGTCTTGCAGCGCCCTAAGGGCTTGCAGGTGTTCCGCGTCTTGTCGATGGACGAGTCGACGGCGGTGCACCCTGCGCAGATGCCGCCGCCGCGCACCCATATCACGGTGACGCCGACCAGTGGGCTCGAGCGAGCCCAGGTCAAATGGTTCAACCGCTTGCGCGGCTTTGGTTTCCTCACTCGGGGCGAGGGCACGCCGGATATTTTCGTGCACATGGAGACGCTGCGCCGCTACGGCTTTGCCGAGTTGCGGCCGGGACAAACCGTCCTGGTCCGCTTCGGGCCCGGCCCGAAGGGGCTGATGGCTGCAGAGGTTCGCCCGGATGGCGGGCCGATCGGTCTTGCCTCGCACTAATCCGCGCTGGCTTGGTGCCCTTACGGCCGATTTTCCCGTTGCCGCCTGGCATCGGTGCGCGTAAAGGCGGGCGCATGCGCGCCTTGCGGTGGATTGCATTCGCACTGTTCGGGATTCTGGTCGCGGCCGGTCCGGTCCGGTCTGCCGGCCTGCAAACGCTCGAGATTGCCAGCAAGACCGGGGTCCAGGCGTTTACGGTCGAGCTCGCCGACAACGACGCCGAACGCGAGAAGGGCCTGATGTTCCGCAAGGAGCTGCCCGAGGGCCGCGGCATGCTGTTCGACTTCCACCGCGAGGAGGAGGTCTCGTTCTGGATGCGGAACACATACATCCCGCTCGACATGATCTTCATTCGCGGCGACGGGCGCATCCTGCGCATTGCCGAGAATACCGAGCCGCTGTCGACGCGGATTATTCCCTCGAACGGGCCGGTGCGCGCGGTGCTGGAGGTGATCGGCGGGACTGCCCGCAAAATGGGCATCGCGCCGGGCGACCGGGTGGCCTCGCCGATCTTCAAAGGCCCTTGAGTTGCTGGCTTTGGCGCAAGCGTGTATCGCGTCGGCGGTCGGGGCGTAGCGCAGCCCGGTAGCGCATCTGCTTTGGGAGCAGAGGGTCGCAGGTTCGAATCCTGCCGCCCCGACCAAATTGCCACTGGAAAAGCTTGAAGTTAGACGAATATGACTAGTATTCGGTTAGTGATCTCTAAGCATTCATCCTTCAATTGCTTTCGGAGTATTACCGCCGGAACGCTCGGGTTACCGCGCGTTTCATGGCGTGCCCCCGAGAAAAAGCCCATTTAATCGGCACCGCAAGCTAAGATATTGGAATCCAACAAGACTCTCTGCAAAACGTAATTAATAGGTCCCGTAGTTCATAATTTATGATTTTTGCTTGCTAACCGTCTCCCATTACGAGAGAGTTAATGAAAATTTAATACTAAAAGCTTGCAAAATTACGCCCCTTTTGCGTTTTCGAGGCGAAAGGCGGGGGATAATCAGGCGTCAAAGTGTGGGCTAGTATGCCAACCGTTGCGTTGACCGCCAATTTTGTGCGTAGCGCTCGCTGCCTGCCCGGGCGGAAAAAGGTCGACTATTTCGACCAGGCACAACGGGGTTTCATGCTCGAAGTGCGCTGCTCCGGCGGCACGACCTATTACCAGCGATACACCGACGAACGCGGCCGCGAGCGGCAATACAAGATCGGCCCGGCAAATGTACTCAGCTTGGAACAGGCCCGCCGCAAGGCCCGCCAGATCTGCGCCGAGGCATTGTTAGGGGCGGACCCGCAGCAAAAGCGCCGCGAATTGCGGGCGGTTCCGCAACTCAGCCACTTTGTGCACGAGCGCTATCTGCCGTTCGTGCAGACCTACAAGACCAGCTGGCAGACCGATGAGACGGTGCTGCGCATTCACATTTTGCCCGGGTTGGGTGCGCTCGGCCTCGACGAGGTCAAGACCGACGCCATTTCCGATCTGATCAACCGCATGCGTGCCGATGGCTACGCCGCCGGCACCATGAATCGGGTGATCGTGATCCTGCGCTACATGTACAATCTCGCCCGCAAATGGAAAGTGCCGGGGGTCATCGAAAACCCGGCCGCCGGCCTGAGCGCCGGCCCGGATGTCCAGCGCAACCGTTTTTTGAGCGAGGGCGAGGCGGAAGCGCTGATGCGCTCGATTCATATCGACGAAAACCAGACCGCCGCGCGTTCGATCATGTTGCTGCTGCTCACCGGCGGGCGCCGCAACGAGATCACTTTCGCCAAGTGGGATTACATCGACTGGAAGAACAAGACTCTGCTGGTGCCGAAGTCAAAATCCGGCCGCGCGCGGGTTATCGCCTTAAACCAGTCGGCGATCGCGTTGCTCACCGCGACGCCACGTATCGAAGGCAATCCCTATATTTTCCCGTCGCCGGTCACCGGGCGACCGTCGGCCTCGCTGTTCTTCCCTTGGGACCGTATCCGCAAGCGCGCCGGTCTCGAAGACGTCCGTCTGCACGATCTGCGTCATTCCTTCGCCAGCTTCCTGGTGAACCGCGGCGTGTCGCTCTATGTGGTGCAAGGCCTGCTCGGCCATCTGCATGCGCGCACCACCCAGCGCTATGCCCATCTCACGCAAGATACACTGAGCGGCGCTGCCGACCTGATCCAAGAAGTGGTTGCGTTTCCCGGCGTCGATCTGGCTGGCATCGACAAGCGTGACAGTGACGCCTCGTTGCAGCCAGCGGTGCAACGCTCCAATTAGACCGCCCGCCGCCACGGCAGCCACGATCAAATAATTTGCTCCGGTTATGCGGCTCGCGCATCAGGCACGGGCCAATGTCGCCTGTGTGGCGACGGCTTCCATTCGCCCCAAATGACCAGAAGATCGTCGAAGCTTTGGCTGTGGCCGGGCGCAACTCGATAACCCGGATTCGGCCAGCGACCCAGGCTATACCCAATTGATGCCGGCCATCATTTTGCGGTGGGGGTGAGGGGAGTTGTGTGCGATCAGGAATTTAGTATGCCGTTCGACCCAGCGCGGCCCTAGCGGAGGGGGCCGGGTCGTCGCTTGGATAGCGGGCATGACGTTGGCGGCGGCCGCGTCGTTATTGACTTTTGCGGGGCATGACGCGTCCAACCCGTCCAGTACGTGAAGATTTGCAGTCTGTATGGTGCTGGGTTCTGGTATATCCCTGGGACTGATACGTGCATCAAGCTCGGCGGCTGGGTCCGGACCGAATATGTCGTCAACGGTGGCGGTTCGTTCTCCGTGCAGAAGAGCAGCAACTTCACGCGCAACGACAATGAGAACACCATCCGCAACCGTGGTATTATGTCGTGGGATGTCCGCGAGCAGACCGAATATGGCACGTTGCGTGCGTATATCGCCGGTGGCTGGCAGCTGACCCCGGCCAACGGTCAGGGCGAATACGCCGGTCCTGGAACTTATTATGCCCCGCGCGCCTTCATCCAGTTTGCCGGGTTCACCTTAGGCAAGGCGACGTCATTCTACGACTTCTACGTCACGCCGGCCTTCTCGAACACCACCAACGTTTTGGGTGCCGATACCGGCGGCAGCGGCAAGATCGTCTGGGGCTACACCGCGCAGTTCGGCGGCGGGCTGTCGGCGAGCTTGGCGTTGGAAGATCCGAGCTATACCGAGAACACGGGCATCGCTGTTGGGGGCGTCTCTAGCGCTGCTAACTACATCAAGGGACCGCAGATCCCCGACCTGGTGGCCAACGTCCATCTCGATGCGAGCTGGGGCATGGCGCAGATCATGGGCGCCGTACATCAGGTCGATTATGTAGGCTCCTCGACCGTCTGGCCGGACGACAAGGTTGGCTGGGCCGTCGGCGCCGGCGCCACGATCAAGCTGCCCGCGCTCGGCGCAGGCGACATGATCTCGGCGGAAGTCGACTACACCCAGGGCGCCACCATCTACTCCGGTAGCGGCTGGGGCAATTTCTCCTGGTGTCGTGGCGGGACCGCTCCTGCTAATTGCGGTAAAGGCGTCGCGTCCGACGCAACCTACCTCCCCGGCAGTAATAGCCTCGAGCTGACCACGTCATGGGCCGTCGTTGCCGGTTACATGCATCACTGGAACCCGCATTGGAAGACGTCGCTCTACGGCACTTATGGCGAGATCAGCTACCCGGGCAGCGTAAACAACCTCTTGCCGGCCGGTCAGACCAACGATTGGAATTTTGGCCAAGTTGGATCGCGCACGGTGTGGAACCCGGTCAAGAATCTCGATCTGAGCGTCGACGTTATGTACAATCACCTGGGCACCAATTCGGTTGACCCGAAATACGCCGACCAGAGTGTCTGGCAGGCGATATTCCGCGCCCAGCGCAACTTCTATCCCTGATCGGATGGTCGTGTGAGTTGACGGTAACAACCCCCGGCGGGAAACCGCCGGGGGTGCTTGCTTAAACCGAACGCTGGTCCTGCCAATGACAATGCAGCTTGGACAGCATGGTTCGCGCGACCTGGTCGAGTTGATGCGGCTCGAGCGGCATGCGCTTGCTGCCAAGATCCGGGTGGTGCGCGCGGTGCTGGGCTGGAGCCAGAGCGAACTCGGCTTTCGCGTCGGCTTGACCCAGCGGGCTATTCACAAGATCGAGCAGGGCGATACCGAGCCGCGGCGGTCGACCGTCCGTGCGATCGAAGAGGCTTGGCGCGAAGAAGGCGTCGAATTCGAGGATTTGCCTGACGGCGGCTTCCGCGTGAGCGTCCGCTCGCCGCTGCTCGACCGTCCGGCCACGGCCCCGTTGCGGCGCCGCCGTGCCGCCCGCGTGCATCTGGGTGTTACCGCCATCGGCCATCGCTCGCCGACCTATCGCGCCTGAGGCGCGGCCAACCGAGATTTCAAGCCCAAACAGCCGCCCGCGCAGCCGCTTTGCGCCATTCGTTGCAGGTTTTCCGGTTCGCCGCGTTGCCAGCGAGCGGCACTCGCATTATACGGACGCGGGACAACGGGTTTCCGCCATGACCGCACGCATTTACAAGCCCGCCAAGACTGCCATGCAGTCGGGTCTTGCCAAGACCAAAGCCTGGGTGCTCGATTTCGAGCCCGAAGCCGCGCGCACGGTGGAGCCGCTCATGGGCTGGACCTCGTCCGACGATATGCGCCAGCAGGTGCGCATGACCTTTCAGACCAAGGAAGAAGCGGTCGCCTATTGCGAGCGTCACGGCATCGCCTATCAGGTGACCGAAGAGACGCCGCAAATCCGGCACGGCATGTCCTATTCGGACAATTTTTCGTTCAAGCGCCGCGACGCCTGGACTCACTGACTCCATTCATCGATTGTTTTGCGGCGGAGCGGAATTCCGCCTGCAGCCTGCGGGGGTCAGCGCGCCGCCGCCGGCTCGCGCGGCGGCACTGCCGAGCGTTGGCGCAAGAGCGCGATGAAGCGCTCCTCCGGCATCGGCTGGACGAGCAAAAAGCCCTGGCTGTAATCGCAGCCCAGGCTGATCAATGCAGCGGCGTCGGCGGCTTTTTCAATGCCCATGCCGACCGCACTGCGCCGATGCCGGTGGGCGAGGTCGATCACCGAGCGGCACAGCGGTAACATGACCTTGTCGGTGCTGCAATCGGCGATGAATTTGCGGTCGAGCTTGAATTCGATAAAGGGCATTTCGCCGAACTTTGCCAGCGCCGCGGCGTCGAGCGCAATATTGTGCACGATGAGATCGGGCTCGCGTTCTTCTGTCGAGTTGCGCAGTGCCGCGCCGTCGGCGAATTCCACGGTGTCGATGCCCGAACCGTGCATGACCAGCGCGAGGAAATTCCGGATGCGGGATTCCTCGTCGACCACAAAGCAGAGCGGGGCGGCAGCCGGCGCAAGCGGCGGGCCCTCGACGTTAGGGTGGACTTGCTGGGGTTTTTGCTTGGCGGATCGGCGGGCGACGCAGGCATGAAAGTGACGGGCATTCCAACGGTGAAAAACGATTTTCCTGTTACCTTTATAGGTGTGCCAAACTTGTTAAATATGAGTTTCTCGCGCTTGCGGATGAGCAGCGGGGAGAGAGCTAAATTCCGCCGATGACAAAGGAATTTAAGAAGGCCGCAGACTGGGAGGCGCGGTGCTTTTTGATTTCGAAGGCAAAACGGAAGTGCTATGAGACGGCGGCGGCGATCAAGACTCCCCACATGCGGCCATTTTCGATGACTAAAACGATCAGGAGAGATGATGCCAACCGCCGGTCTTTCGCTTTTTGCATTTATGACCCAACAAGATGCGGTCGCGCACCTGCTGGCCCATACTATTCCGGCCAACCCCGACGTCCGCGCGCTTATTGCTGAGTGGCAAGCGGCCCAGCTGCGCAGAGGCGCACCGATGCCTGCGGGCCATCCCGACATCAAGGATATTCCCGCCGCCAACCAACCTCACATCGATAGGCTGATGCAACAGGAGTGGATGGCGGAACTGCTGCGCAGGCAGCCCAGCGCGCAATTCAAGCTGGTGGAAATCGATCCGCTGCTCACGATTCATTTCATGGCCGACCTCGATCGCTCGATGGCCCATTGCAATGCGCTTCGACAAAATCCGAGCGTCGTGGATCTGTTGCCGATTTGTCTGCCCGCTGCCTATCCGAACGAGCATATCAACGTGATCCGGCTGCCGGACGGACAGCCCAAACAGCTCACGGTTGGGTCATTGCTGTTGACGGCACGCAGCCTGAACGTGCGCGTCGTCGACACAGGCTTCTTCCAGGCACACAACAAGATCGGCGTCCAGTTCGGAATGCCGGTGCCGCTGGTGCACGTGGTCCGTTTCAACGGACGCTGCTATCTGCACGACGGGCTGCACCGAACTATGGGCGCGAGGCGCATGGGCGCGACCCACATCCCCTGCCTGCTTCGGGACGTGCAGTCGCCGGCCGATGTCGGACTCAAGTCCGACCGGTCGACGTTCACGCTGGACGTTTTGGAATCCGCGGACGCGCCGACCGTCGGTCACTTTACGCAGGGGCGCGCCTGCGAGGTGCAGCTCAAGCGCTTTAACCGCGTCATCCACGTCACTTGGGCCGAATACGCGGTCGCCGACGAGTAGATTTAAGCGTTCGACGAACGTCGCCGCCACTGGCTGTTCGTTTACTGGCGACCCCGGCTGATGTGCCACAGCCGAATTGCGTCAATGGGTTGGACCAAAAGTTAGCCAATATCGACGCAATAGACCCGCAACGGTTATTTTCCGCGCTGGCTAACCCTGTTTTTGGGACGGAAGACGAGGCCGGCATTGCCAAAAGCCCGAGCGCAAGCGCGGGCAGAGGCTCCGTCGCCTTGCTGCCACCGCGCCGAATAAACGCGCCAGCGGGCCTCCTATCGATTGCGCCTAGGCGGACTGCATTGCCGGGCGCGTCAATCAAGCCGCAGGCCTGCCGCGAATGCGGGACGCTGTTCCGGGCGAAACGGGCGGCGCGCGAGTTTTGCTCCGCGCCATGCCGGCGCTCATTCGGCAACCGGAGAATGCTCCGGGGCGCTGCCTTATACGACCTCGTTATGGCCATGCGCTACGATCGGGAGACGGCCCAAACTCAAGGCGCCTGGTCGCTGCTTTGCAGGATGGCGGCGACATTCAAAGCGGATGACGAT
>JBOHII010000271.1:0-2556 GCA_050725955.1 Pseudolabrys sp.
AGCAGCATGCGCCCGACACGCCCGGCGCAGCCGATCACTCCGATCCTGACCTCCGCCATCGCCGCCTCCGTTCGCGAATCAGCATCGGGAGATTGCTTCGTCACTGCATTCCTCGCAATGACGACGGTGTCAGTGCGAGCGTAGCGACGCAATCCGGATGTCGCTGCGGCGGGCCGAGAGAGGCCATTTCCCCCACTCCGGTTTTACTCTAAATCGGCTTTGCATGGCTCTGCTTCGCTCGGTCGCGACGGTCGGCTCCTATACGCTGGTGAGCCGCGTCTTCGGTTTTGTCCGCGACATCCTGACGGCTGCGATCCTCGGCGCCGGGCCGGTGGCCGATGCGTTCTTTGTCGCGCTGCGGCTCCCCAATCATTTCCGCGCCATCTTCGCGGAGGGCGCCTTCAACGCCGCCTTCGTGCCGGCCTACGCGCGCATCCGCGCGCAAAGCGGGGCGGGGCGCGCCGGCCTGTTCGCCGACCGCATTTTCACGCTGCTGCTGGCGAGCCAGGTCGTGCTGCTGGCAGTCGCGCTGCTGTTCACCCCGGCGGTGATCGACGTGCTGGCGCCGGGCTTTGCAAACGACCCGGAGCGCTTTGCGCTTGCCGTCCAGCTCACCCGCATCACGTTCCCTTATCTCCTGCTGATCACGCTGGTCACGCTCTATGGCGGCATCCTCAACGCCTTGCAGCGTTTCGCGGCCGCCGCCGCCGCGCCGATCCTGCTCAATCTCTCGATGGTGGTCGCGCTTGCGCTCGCCGCATTTTTTCCAAGCGCCGGCCATGCCGCGGCCTGGGGCGTGCTGATCTCGGGCGTGTTGCAGGCGCTGCTGGTCGGCGGCGACGCTTTTCGCGCGGGCGCGCTGACCGCGTTGCGCTGGCCGCAACTCGATGCCGATGTGCGGCGATTCTTTCGCGCGCTCGGACCGGCGACGGTCGGCTCGGCCGGCGTGCAGCTCGCGTTGTTCGCCGACACCATCATCGCCAGCTTCCTGCCGGCGGGCGCGCTGTCGGCGCTCTATTACGCCGACCGCATCGATCAACTTCCGATCGGCGTCATCGGCATCGCCGCCGGCACCGTCGTGTTGCCGGAAATGTCGCGGCGGCTCGCCGCCGGCGACGGCGCCGGGGCGGCGCATGCGCAGAACCGCGCCATCGAATTCACGCTGCTGTTGTCGATCCCGTGTCTCGCCGCGTTCTTCGTCATCCCCGAACTCATCATGCGCGCGCTGTTCATGCGCGGCGCCTTCACCGCGGCCGATGCGGTTGCCGCCGGACGCACGCTGACCGCCTACGCGGTCGGATTGCTGCCCTTCGTCCTGATCCGCAGCACGGTGGCGACATTTTTTGCCCGCGGCGACACCGCAACGCCGGTGAAGGCGGCGCTGATCGCAGCCGCCGTCAATATCGGATTCAAGTTCCTGCTGATGGGGCCGCTGGCGCAAGTGGGCCTGGCATTGGCGACCTCGATCGGCGCCTGGATCAATCTCGGCCTGGTGCTGTGGTTCGCCGCGCGCGCCGGCCACCTCCACATCGACGAGCGGTTGCGGCAGTCGACGGTCAAGCTGGCGGCGGCCGGGCTCACGCTTGCCGCCGTCTTGTGGCTATGCCGAACGCCTGTTGCGCATATGTTCACGGACTGGCACCGGCTGCACGATGTTTTGACCCTTGCGCTGCTGGCTGCAATCGGCGGCGGTGTTTATGGTGGCGTTGTTCTGGCCCTGTTCGGCTCGCGCTGGCTCGCGGCATTTCGCGCCTGGAAGGGCGGCTGAGCCAGGGTTCCAATGTACTTTCGACGTCCCCTTGCCGACCGGGTGCGGTGGACATAACTGGCAGCGGACGTTATGGGGCGGTCCCAATTCCGCGTTGATGGGCCGCGGCGACAGGTATTCATGAACAATACACCGGTTATTTCATCATTTTCATTGATGCGTGGCGTCCGCGCGGGCGTTTTGCTGTGCGCGCTTGCGACTTTGGTCGCAAGCTGCGGCGAAAATAAAAAGCAGGCCGGCGCGCCGCCGCCGCCGGCGGTCAGCGTCGCCAAGCCGATCAAGCGCACGGTCACCGATTTCGACGAGTATGTCGGGCGCTTCACGGCGGTGAATTCGGTGGAGGTGCGCGCTCGTGTATCCGGCTATCTCGACGGCGTGCATTTCAAGGACGGTCAGATCGTCAAGCAGGGCGACCTGCTGTTCACCATCGACAAGCGGCCGTTCCAGAACACGCTCGACCAGGCACGCGCCAATCTGGCGACGGCAAAATCCAATCTCAACTTTACGAAGTCCGATTACGATCGTGGCCAGCAGCTGGTACACGACAAGACCATCACCGATCAGGTCTTCGAGCAGCGCTCCCAGGCCTACCGCAACGCGCAGGCCGCCGTGACCAACAACGAGGCGGCGGTGCGCCAGGCCCAACTCGACATCGAATTCACCGAATTGCGTGCGCCGGTCGACGGCCGCATCGGCGACCGCCGGGTTTCGCCCGGCAACCTGGTGACCGGCGGCAGCGGCGGTAGCACCACGCTGCTCGCCACCATCGTGTCGACCGATCCGATCTA
>JBOHII010000272.1:0-3918 GCA_050725955.1 Pseudolabrys sp.
GTTTGGGTCCTTCGGCATGAACAGATAGCCGACCGCGTATTCGCCCGGCGGCGGCAGCTTGATGCCGAGCTCGGCGGTCTTCTTGGCGAAAAATTTGTGCGGGAGCTGCACCAGGATGCCGGCGCCGTCGCCCATGCGCGGATCGGCGCCGACCGCGCCCCTGTGCTCCAGATTACACAGAATGCGCAAACCGTCCTCGACGATGCGATGCGACTTGCGGCCCTTGATGTCGGCAATGAATCCGACGCCGCAGGCGTCCTTGTCGAGCGCCGGATCGTACAGCCCATGCGGGAGCGGCGTGCCGGGATCGGCACTGTCGTAGCGCGACAGTTCGGCAGCGCGGGCGCGCCTCGCGCTCCCGCGTTCGGCCGATCCTGCGTTGCTCTTTTTCTTGCTCATCATTGTCCTGCCTCGCCGGCACCGTTGCCGGCGCACTCGCCGCATCCGCGGGCTCCACCGGCGTCGCGGCGTACGCGCATCCAATCCGAGAAAGGCAGCCTTGCTCAGCTGTCGCCGCCGTGGGCTGCTCCCGTTGGGCGCCGGCGGTGTCAGTCCCTCGCGCAAAGGGCCGAAACCAGGGCGCCGCTATTAGGACAGCATTACTGTCCTAATAGACAATGCCAAATTTTGCCCCGCCACGCAAGGCTGGTCCACGCCGGATTTGGTGAGACCTTTCGCTTTATTGCGGCGGCGCCTTCCAACCAAGCAAGAAGAGGACCATGCGCGGCCGCGCGACGCAATGCCGTTGCGCCACTCGCGCTTCGCCAGTTTGCCTGACGGGTTAACCGTTTAACCGTGGTGAGGGGAAAAAGCGGCGTGCCACCGTGCTTTGGCTATGCTGCCGAAAAATAGGACAGAGAGAGGCGCCATGATTGACAGCATCGCAACCGCACCCGCGCCGGCAGGCAACACGGCGGGCGTGACGGCCATGTCCCGACTTGCCGAACGGCTCACGGCGGTTGCACCGACCGCGGCAACAGCGAGCCTCGCTTCGCCACCGGCGCCGAGCTTTTCACCGGCGGTGACGGCGGCGTTGAGCCGCAGCGCGGCGATGTCGGCTAGCGCCGCCGGCCGGGCGCAGCGTTCACGTTCATTCGTTGGCAGGGCGGTCGACAGCTTCATTTCGGCTTGCTCGTTCATCCCCTATTCGGTGGTGGCGTTGGCGTTGCGTCTGGTGATGGCGCGTCTGCTGTTCCTTGACGGCCAGGCCAGGGTCAACGGGCCGCGCTTTGGCTTCAACATTCATGGCTTCGATCTCTCGGCGGTACTGCCGCTGCATGTGAAGCTCGAAACCATAACCACCTTCTTCACCAAATATGTCGCACTGCCGTTGCCGGCGGTACCGGCCGCTTATGTGTTGAGCTTTGCCGAATTCATCCTGCCGATCTGCCTGGTGCTCGGCTTGGGCACGCGCTTTGTCACATTGATCCTGCTGTGTGCGATCCCGCTGATCCACGTCTATGTCATGCCGCAGGCATTCTGGAGCCTGCACATCTACTGGGCGGCGATCCTGCTGGTGCTGCTCGCCCACGGCGCCGGACAGATCTCGCTCGATCGCGTCATCCGTTTTGTGGCGCGGCGCTAGACAAGGATCGCGTCGTGAAAACAGCGCTGACGATCGCTTTGGCAGGGGTGGCGCTGGCCGCCACACTGTCATTGGTTCCTGCGGATTCGACGGAACCGGCAAAGACTTTGGCCACCAGCGTCTTGCCGGCCGATGAGATCCTCACCGCCATGCGGTCGATGGGGCTCGACCCGATAGGCCGTCCGCTGCGCCGCGGACACTACTACGTCATGCATGCCTACGATCCGTATGGCGTCGAGGTTCGCGTGGTCGCCGATGCGCAGCTTGGCGACATCGTCTCGGTCAGCCCGGCGCGCGCGCTCAACAACATCTATGCGCCGCGCTACGAGCACGCACCGCGCATCATCCATGTTCCGCAACGCGGCGGCAGCGACGAGCATACCGGTTCCCTCGATCGCCATCCGCCCGGCGCCGCCGGCAATGACGACGACGAACGGGCCGTACCGCCCGCGCGCCCGCGCGCCACCTCGCGGGTACCGCTCGCCGACGGCCCGACGCCGATCCGCCCCACGCCGCGATTTGATGCCAAGGCGCACGATCCGGACAAGGCGAGCGCACCGGACAATGCGGACAAGCCGCCGCCGGACAACGATCCTGCGGCTATGGAATTGCCGCGCGGCAATTGACGCAATAACGAATTCGCGAAAACGAAAGCGCCCCGGAATTCCGGGGCGCTGCCGTCACGATCGTAGCTGCGGTGTTAGGCCGCCGCTTTGGTCTCGACCACCTGCGGCTTGGCATTGCCGCCGCCGATCGGAATCTGGCGCGGCTTCTTGGCCTCGGGGATTTCCCGCACGAGATCGACGTGCAGCAATCCGTTCTCGAGGCCGGCAGCCTTGACCTGGACGTGGTCGGCAAGCTGGAATACGCGCTCGAAGGCGCGCGCGGCGATGCCCTGATAGAGCACTTCGCCGTTCTCCTCTTCCTTCGTCTGTTTGGAGCCCTTGATCGTCAGCGTGTTTTCTTTCGCTTCGATCGAAAGCTCGTTCTCACCGAAGCCGGCGACCGCGACGGTGACGCGGTAATCGTTTTCGCCGGTCCGCTCGATGTTGTAAGGCGGGTAACCCGGGACGGATTCGAATCCGTCCAGCATCGAGAACAGCCGGTCGAAGCCGACGGTGGAGCGGTAAAGGGGAGCAAGATCAAACGTACGCATGGCATATCCTCCTAGAGTTGAGCGACATGCGGGCGGTCCGCCGTAAGGGCCGAACCGAACCCGAGCGCAGCCGGAATGGCCTGCGCAAAATTTATATGGGAGCCTCGTTTGCGGCTCGCAAGAGGCCCCGCATGGAGTTATAAGCCATTGAAATTATGTTCGTTTAAATCCCACGCCGGTGTGCGATTGAGACCGGCTTGCGCCCTGCTATAAGCCCTCAGCCACCGCGTACCGGCTCATCCTCGGCGCCATGAAACTCGTCTCCATTCCCGCCAATCCGGTTCCCGACGACGTGGTGACCGGCAGCATCAAGACCCCGGATGGGGTCAATCTGCGTTTCGCGCGCTGGGCGCCGCCGACCGGGCGCAAGGGCACGGTCGTGCTGTTGCAGGGGCGCGCCGAATACATCGAGAAATATTTCGAGACCGTGCGCGATCTGCGCGGGCGCGGCTTCGCGGTGGCGACGTTCGACTGGCGCGGGCAAGGCCTGTCGGATCGCGCGCTTTCCGACCGCCTCAAGGGCCACGTGCGGAATTTTTCCGAATATGCCACCGACCTCGAAGCGATCATGGACCAGGTGGTGCAGCCCGATTGCCCGCCGCCGATTTTCGCACTCGGCCATTCCATGGGCGCCGCCGTCGGCATCCGCGCCTGCCATGACGGCAGCCGCTGGTTCGAACGCATGGTGCTCTCAGCGCCGATGATCGCGCTGCGGCCGGGCCGGCTCACCGCCGTGGCGGGACCGCTGGCGCGCTTGATGCGGCTGCTGGGACGCGGCTCCGGCTACGTGCCTATCGGGGACGGCAGGCCGATCGGCGCCGAGGATTTCATCGGCAACGTGCTCACCTCCGATCCGGTGCGTTACGCGCGCAATATGGCGGTGCTGGAAGCAGCGCCCGAGCTCGGCATCGGCGCGCCAACAGTAGCCTGGGCCGACGCCGCGCTGCGCCTGATGAAGCGCTTCGCCGTCCCCGGTTACGCCGCGCACATCCGCCAGCCGATCCTGCTGGTGGCGGCGGGCCGCGACGAGGTGGTGTCGACGCCGGCGATCGAGACCTTCGGGATGAACCTGCTCGCCGGCCGGCATCTCATCATCGCCGGCAGCAAGCATGAAATATTGCAGGAGCAGGATGACTTTCGCGGCCAGTTCTGGGCGGCGTTCGATGCCTTCGTGCCG
>JBOHII010000273.1:0-17155 GCA_050725955.1 Pseudolabrys sp.
GCTTTACTCGCGTGCGCAGAATATGCAGCAGCCGCTTCATGTGAAGAATTAAAATAGCCAAGACTTTTATATTGGCGTTTTATTCTGATGTAAGCGCGCCATCGCTGTTCTCTGTTGCAAAATGAAACGCCTTTGTAGCCAGAGCTGTTAGATTTATAGCACGGTCGGCAATTACGATCTCGATTGAGTTTCGGCGGCCCCGCGCCGCCGTCCGAGGCTGATGCGCACAACGCTTGGGCGCATCGACGTTCCTCCCGTGGCGCAAGCCGCCAACTTGCCCCGCTCTCTGGCCCTCACGGGTCTGGGAGCGGGGCTTTTTTCTTTTGCGCGAGCCCGAAAAGGTTAGCCACTTTGGGAAATTCTCTATGGGGATCAATGGGGCGATCCGGCCCGGTTAGCCATCGTAACCCATTGATAAAGCAAAAGTTCACCTTAACGCGACGTTAAACGCCAATCCCTAGGCTGTCGCGACCGGCATTCTCGCCGGCTGGAACGGCTGCATGACGGCTTCGTCCCTCAGCCCAATGAGGACCCGCGCGCCCAGGCGCACGCGGTGGCGCGCGCTATGGGGTGGCCGCGCACCGGCGATCGCTGCCATGTTGCAGGTGCTGATGTGGCTTTCGCCGGCCATGAACGGCCGCGCGCTTGCCGAGGAGCCGATCAAGGGCGAGGTCAAGGTTTCTACCGATGGCGGCTATGCCCGGCTCGCCTTCCGCTTTGAGAAGGAAGTGCCTGCCACGGTCCAAGTTATCTTTCCGGTCATGCTGGTGACCTTCAAGAAGCCGGTCGCCATCGCGGTTGATCGCCTCCGTGCCGCTGCGCCCGATTACATCAGCGCAGCGCGGGTCGATCCCGACGGCGGCGCCATCCGCATCGCGCTCACGCGCAAATTAAAATTCAATTCGATTCCCGCCGCCGAACGGCTCTATGTCGATTTGCTGCCGGAAAATTGGACCGGTCTGCTGCCCAGTCTACCGCAGGACGTGATCGAGGAACTCGCCAACCGCGCGCTTGAGGCCGAACGCCAGCTGCGTCTGCAGCGGGTCAGCGCCAAGCGCCGCAAGCCTTCCACCATCCGCGTCAAGGTTGCCAGCCAGCCGACCTTCACTCGCTACGTCTTCACGCTGCCGGATGTCGCCAACGTGGTGCCTACGCGCGACGGCGGCAAGCTGACGCTCGATTTCGACCAACCGATCAAATGGGACTTGGCGGACGCCAGGGCGGCCATGCCGCCGACACTGAAATCGATCGACGCCGACGTCGAATACGATTCAGTCTCAGTCACATTCGCACTCAACGGCAATCCGACGGTGCGGACGTTCCGCGAGGACCGCAGCATCGTGGTCGATATTGACCACAGCAACGCGCAACAAAAGCCGGTGGTGCAGGAGGGCGACGCCAAGCCGGTCGTGGCTGCGGCGGTTGCCAAGCCGGCAACGCCCGCCACGGCGCTGGCCATTGCCGCGCCCGAGACCGTGCCGTCGAAGGATGCTGCGGCGCCGGCGCCGCCAGCGAAGCCAGCCGTCGCGCCGCCGGTAAAAGCGGCGGACAAATCGCCGCCGCCGGCCGCGGATGCAACGCCAGCAGCAAAACCCGCCCCGCCCGAGGCGCAAGGAACACCCGCGCCAGCCGTTGCCGCCAAACGCGAGCGCCCGCCGCCCAATCCGGATGCGCCGGTGGTAGTCGAACTGCACCAATCGGGTGACGTTCTGCGCGCCGATTTTCCGTTCGCGGTGACGACGCCCGCCGCCGTGTTCGAGCGCGCTGACACCCTGTGGCTGGTGTTCGACAGCGCCGCCAAGATCGATCTTGCCGCGTTTTCCGGCGAAAACGGCCATGCCATTCGCAATGCTTTGCTGGAGCACGGCGCTGACGGCGAGGCGATCGTGCGCATCAAGCTGGAGCGGCCGCGGCTGGTGAGCCTGCAGCCGGACGGCCTGGGCTGGATCGTCACCATCGGCGACACCGTCACGGTGCCGAGCCGGCCGTTGGCGATCGCCCGCAATATTGTCGGCAAGAACCGCGCCAGCATTGCCATTCCGTTCGATCATCCGAGCCATCTCCATCGACTGAGCGACCGCGATAGCGGCGACCCGCTGATGGTGATCACCGCCCCGGGGCCGGCGCGCGGCTTTTTGAAGGGGCAGAACTTCGTCGAATTGCGCGTGCTACCGTCGACCCACGGCGTCGTGCTGCAGCCGCTCGCCGACGACCTCACCGCCGAACTCTCGGTCGACAAGATTTTGGTGACGCGGCCGGAGGGCCTATCGCTGTCGTCGACGGCGGTCGGCCGGCAGCAGCAGCTCGTCGACAATTTTCGCGCGCTCAGTTTCAACACCCAGCTTTGGGGTTTCGACCGCGCGGCCAAGTTCAGCGCGCGGCAGGCCGAATTGATCGGCCTCGCCGCCATGGCGCCGGCCGCCAAGCGCCGGCAAGCGCGGCTCAATCTCGCGCGATTTTACCTCGCGCGTGATTTGTCGGCCGAGGCTAAGGCCGTGCTCAACGTCGTGCTTGCCGACAACAAGGGATCTGAGGACGTGACCAGCACGGTGCTCAAGGCGGTCGCCGATGTCTTGCTGGAGCGGCCCGACGACGCGCTCAAGGACTTGTCCAATCCGATGGTCGGCAACCAACTCGACGCGCCGATCTGGCGCGCGATCGCCTATGCCCGACAGGAGAAATGGGCGGAAGCGCAGGCCGGCTTCAAGAGCCTCGACAGCGCGATTTCCGCGCTGCCGATCGAATTGCAGCGCCTGGCGCTGCGCAGCGCGCTGCGCACGGCGATCGAGCTGCACGATTTCGCCGGCGCCGACCGCATCGTCAACGAGCTCGACACCATCGGCGTGCCGCCGGCCGAGGCGCCGGCGGTCGCGGTGCTGATGGGCCGACTGAACGAAGCTCTGGGCCGCGACGAGGACGCGCTCACCAATTATCGCGCCGCCGCCGCTTCGCACGACCGGCGCGCCGCCGCGCAAGGCCGCCTGCGTGAGATCCTGCTGCGTTTCGCGCACGGCGACATGTCGCGCAAGGACGCGATCGATGCATTGGAGACGCTGACCACGATCTGGCGCGGCGGCGATACGGAAATCGAGGGCTTGAAGATGCTCGCGCATCTTTACACCAAGGAACACCGTTACCGTCCTGCTTTCCACGCGATGCGCGTGGCGCTGCTGGTGCAGCCCAACTCCGACATGACCCGGGCGATTCAGGACGAGGCCGCGATCACCTTCGAAAAGGTGTTCCTGGGCGGGGAGGGCGAGTCACTGTCGCCGATCGAGGCGCTCGGCCTGTTCTACGATTTCCGCGATCTTACCCCGATCGGGCGGCGCGGCGACGAAATGATCCGTCGCCTTGCCGACCGGCTTGTCGCGGTTGACCTGCTCGACCAGGCCGCCGAATTGCTGCAACACCAGATCGATCACCGCCTGCAGGGCGCCGCGCGCGCGCAGGTGGCGACGCGGCTCGCCGTCATTTACCTCATGAATCGCAAGCCGGAACGCGCACTTGCCACCTTGCGCGCGACGCGCTCGGCGGAACTGTCGAACGAGCTGCGCGACCAGCGCCTGCTGCTGGAGGCGCGTGCACTGTCCGATACCGGTCGCCACGACCTGGCGCTGGAGTTGATCGCCAATATCGACAGCCACGAGGCGATGCGGCTGCGCTCGGACATCCTGTGGGCGGCGCGGCGTTGGCGCGCCTGCGCCGAACAGATCGAATTGCTCTATGGCGAGCGCTGGAAGCAGTTCACTCCGCTCACCGAGACCGAGCGCTTTGACATATTGCGCGCGGCGATCGGTTATTCGCTGGGCGAGGAGCCGATCGGACTGGCGCGGTTCCGCGAAAAATATGCCGCCAAAATGGCGAACACCCCGGACAGCCGCGCCTTCGATGTGGTGAGCCCACCGGTAGGCCCCGTCGGCACGGAATTCCAGGGCGTCGCCAAGCGTATCGCCGGCGCCAATTCGCTCGACACCTTCCTGCGCGAGATGCGCACGCGTTATCCGGACCCGGCGGCGATCTCGCCGGATACCGCTAAAAAACCGGCGGCTCCCGCGGCCGCGCCGGCCCCGAAGGCCGCGGCGCCCGGCAAAACCTCGGCCAATGCACTGGGTAAACCGGATGCTGCCGTCTCGCCGGCGGCGCCGTCCGCGACGCCGCGCAAGCCCGATCCGGCACCGACCGGGTCGATTTCACGGCTGCCTTAAGCGGCCGCAAAAGTCGGCCGGCCTGGGCCGCGCTCACCTAAATGTCGCGCAACTTTCTTTATCAATGACCGCGACGAAATACCGGTCCTTCCGAGGGCGGCCGCGCCGGCGGCGCCTGCGGCGTGTGCTGAAAAACGATGCCGCAATGTTTTTCGGCGGACGCCTGCTCAATGGCTGCCATGGTCGCATTCGCGCGGCGAAGCGCGGCATAGTTGGGATAATTTCCTTTGGAGAATACCAGTACCGGAAAAAAGACGACGCGCCCGACATCCGCGGCGATCTCGTCGCCGGAATAGGCCTCGCCTCCCGACGCCACAACCGCGTCTTCCGAAACGCGTTTGGCTTCATCGGCCAAATCCGGGCATGAGTAGACCATATAGCTGCTAACCGGAACGTAGGTGGGTTCAGACTGAAAAATATTTGTCCGCAGGACATCTCTCGAGCAGCCGGCAACCGCCAGGGCGCAGGCAACAACGACCAACAGGATACGCATAAACTTTCTCCAGCCGGCCGCGATAATCCATCAACGCAGCGACAAGAGCAACCCACTTGCCCGCCACAATCGCGGGGCCAGGCCGGGCTTTAGCGGCTCTTATGTTCCGTAGCTTTGAATGAGCGAGCCGGCAACCAGGCTCCAGCCGTCCACCAGGACGAAGAAGATCAGCTTGAAGGGGAGCGAGACGACGACCGGCGGCAGCATCATCATGCCCATCGACATCAAGACCGAGGCCACCACCAGGTCGATGATCAGGAACGGCAGGAACAGCAAGAAGCCGATCTCGAAGGCGCGCTTGAGTTCGGAGATCATGAAGGCCGGCACCAGCACGCGCAGCGAAATGTCCTCGGGCTTGGCCGGCTCGGCTTCCTTGGCCATATCGACGAACAGCTTGAGATCTTTTTCGTTGACGTTCTTCTGCATGAAGGCGCGCAACGGCACCGAGGACCGCTCGAAGGCCTGCTCGGCGGTGATCTGGTTGGCGACCAGCGGGCGTACGCCGGTCTCATAGGCCTTTTGCAAGGCCGGGCCCATCACGAAGGCGGTGAGGAACAGCGCCAGTGACACGATTACCGCATTGGGTGGGGCGGTGGCGGTGCCGAGTGCCGTGCGCAGCAGCGACAACACCACCACGATGCGGGTGAACGAGGTCATCATGACGAGGATCGAAGGCGCCAGCGACAACACCGTGAGCAGCGCGATCATCTGGATTACGCGTTCGGTCAGGCCGCTGCCTTGCGCGAAATTGACGCTAATGTCCTGCGCGCCAGCGGGAGTGGCACCCGCTGCGACCAGTCCGGCTACTCCGACCACCACCGTCAAAAGACGGACACGGCGGCCGGAACGACCTGTCACGTCTTGCCGGGAGGACGGCCGAGCAAGTTGGCCATCTCCTCTTCGAGACTGTCAAACGCTTTCTTGGCCGCCGCCGCCGCCTCGGACTTGGGATCGGCCTTCGGCTCTGCCGGGGCTTCGACTTTGCTCTCGATCTTGGTTTCGCGCTTGAGCTCAACTTTGGGCTCGATCTTGGACTCGACGCGCGGCTTGAATTCGCGCATCGGCGCAGCCTTGGCTGGCGCCGCCAGCGGATCGGTGACCGGCGGGCGGGCTTCCGGGATCGGCGTGCGGCGTAGCGCGGCTTCCAGTTGCTGCGCCATCTCCGCCAGATTGTGATCGGTCTGCGGCGGCGAAGCCGGCTCAGGCTGGGGTGGCGGTACCACTGGCGCGACGCTCGGGCGCGGCACCGGTTCGCTGCGCGCGACAGGCACCGGCGGTACGGTGATTTCGGGCGGGGTGAATCGCGCCGAAAACTCGCCGGACATGCCGGAGACGTTGTCGGCGGGCCGGGCGCGTGCGGCCGGTTCCGGCGCGAGCCACGGTTCCTCGGTGGCGGACGATCGGAAAGGGCGCGCCGCCGCTATCGGCGCCGGCTCGCTCGACGGCTGCAACGGCCAGGAGCTTTCGATCGGTCCGGTTTGCCGTATGGCGGGTTCGGCAGCGGCGGTCCGCGCCGGTTCGCGCGTCAACTCGCGGGCGCCGACCGCGCGCACGATATTCGGCTCGACCACCAGATCGGTTGGGCCGCCGATCATCAAGAGATGCTCGACATTGTCGCGGCGGATCAGCACCAGGCGGCGGCGGCCGTCAACGGTGGCGGCATCGATGACCGCCAGCCGCGGCTGCCGTCCGCGCGCGGTGCCACCGAGCCGGCTGGAGCCAAAACGGCGCACCAGCCAGGCGGTGAGGCCGATCAGCGCCAGCACCACCGCGAAGGCGATGAAGAATTTAGCAGCCAGCGGTATTTCCGGGCCGAACAAGTCGAACATCAAGGCGCTCCGTACTGAAGGCCGCGGCTTATCGGCCGGGAATCGCCAAATTGGTTAATTCCCTAGGCACAATTTGCCGCCCAGAAGGCTAACAGACCCTTAACAAATAAAACGCCTTTTGCCATCCCACCGCGGGTTCCGCAATTTTGTCGATGGTAAACGGCGCCGGCCCGCGGCCGGTCCCACCTTACATTTTTACCCGCCATTAACCATACGCCCGGCAAAGTCTGCCTAGTTCGCAACCGGCGCGAACGGGGGCCTTTGGGGAACTTCATGGCAATCACCGACATCCCGATCCTCTCCATGCTGCGAACCCGGCTGCAATGGGCGCAGGAGCGCCAGCGGGTGCTGGCGGAAAACGTCGCCAATGCCGATACGCCGGGTTACCGCGGCCACGACCTCGCGCCGCTGAAATTCGAGGCGCCGAACGAGATGGCGGCGGCGCCGGTCGCCAACGTGTCGCTCACCCGCACCGCGAGCGGCCATATCGCCGGCATCGGCGAGGGCGGCTCGCAGTTCCGCACCGACAACAAGGGACCCTACGAAGTGCGCCCCACCGGCAATACCGTAAACCTCGAGCAGGAGATGATGAAAGTGGCGGCGAACCAGATGGATTATCAGGCCGCGACCGCTCTCTACACCCGCAGCCTCAGCCTGCTCAAAACCGCGCTCGGCAAGTTCTGAGTTTGCGCGCGCCGCGTCGCATTGAAGGAGACTGATTTTGGATTTTCTCAAGACCATGGCCATCGCGGCGAGCGGCCTGCGCGCGCAGGCCGGCCGCATGCGCATCATCTCGGAAAACATCGCCAACGCGGATTCGACGCCGTCCTCGCCCGGCGCACTGCCGTACCGGCGCAAGATCCCCAGCTTTCAGACCGAGGTCGACCGCACCCTCGGCGTGAAGCTGGTCGAACTCGGCAGGACGCGCACCGACAATTCCGATTTTCGGCTGAAATACGAACCGGGTCATCCTGCCGCGGACAAGAACGGCAATGTGAAATATCCCAACGTCAATTCGCTGTTGGAAATGACCGACATGCGCGAGGCGCAGCGATCCTACGAAGCCAATATCAACGTCATCACCGCCACGCGCCGCATGATCCAGCGCACCATCGATATTCTTAAAGCCTGAAGGGAAAATTCAACATGGCTTCACCGCTCGCCGCCGCCAGCGCCTATGCAAATATCGCGCGGCTCGCCATCGATCCGACGCAGGCGCTCGCCAATGCGGCGGGCGCGGGAGCCCCGAAAGACGCCGGCGACACCAGCTTTGCCTCGATGGTCAAAGACGCGGTCGGCGGGGTGATCGAGGCCGGACGTAAATCCGACGCGCAGACCCGCTCCATGGCCAACGGCAAATCCAACATGGTGGACGTCGTCACCGCGGTGGCCGAGACCGAGGTCGCGGTCGACGCGGTGGTCGCGGTGCGCGACAAGGTGATCGCGGCTTACGAAGAAATCATGAAGATGCCGATCTGATTTTCCCTCCGCGGGAGGGCGTAAAGGAAAGCAATGACCGGACCGGAAGTTCTCGACGTCGCGCGCGACGCGATTTACACGCTGATCGTGGTCGCCAGCCCGGTCATGCTGGTGGGGCTCGCGGTCGGCGTCGCCATTTCGCTGCTGCAAGCCGTCACCCAGATCCAGGAAATGACCATCGCCTTCGTGCCGAAAATCCTGGCGATCTTCATTTCGCTTTTGATCGCACTGCCGTTCATGGCCGAGCGGCTGCACGCCGAGATGTTGCGCATCGCCGCCCGCATCGCCAGCGGGTAAAAATGATGCGCGCGGCAATCTAGCTTCACCTCTCCCATAGGGAGAGGTCGGATCGCGAAGCGATCCGGGTGAGGGGTTATGGCCTAGCGAGAGTCACTTGCCCCCTCACCCCAACCCTCTCCCCCCAGGGGAGAGGGGGCAGGCAGTGCTCGTGGCTCGGCTTCACGTCTTTGATATCGTCGAGAATATAGATGCGCATCGACGTTTCATTCCTGCCGGTGCTGGCCGCCGCATTTCTGCTGACGTTTGCCCGCGTCGGCACCATGGTCATGCTGCTGCCCGGCGTCGGCGAATTGAATCTGCCATCACGGGTGCGGTTGACCATCGCGCTGGTGCTCACGGCCATCTTGTTGCCGTCGCATGAGAAAGCCTACGCCCTCGATCTCACCGCGCTCAACCCGGTGCTGGTCATGACCGTGCAGGAAATCCTCATCGGCGCGGTGCTCGGCTTGACCGCGCGGCTGGCGATTTCGGCGCTGCAGGTAGCCGGCTCGGTGATTGCGCAGCAATTGGGTCTGGGCTTCGTCACCGCCGTCGATCCGACGCAGAACCAGCAGGGCATGCTGGTCGGCAATTTTCTCACCTTGCTTGGCATCACGTTGATCTTCGCCACCGACCTGCACCATTTGGTGATCGCGGCGATGAACGACAGCTATACGATTTTCAAGCCGGGTGAGATGCCGCTCACCGGCGACGCGGCGCAGCACATCACTCGGCTGGTTGCCACCGCGTTCCGTATCGGCATTCAGCTTTCGGCGCCGTTCCTCGTGTTCGGCCTGCTGTTCAATCTGGGGCTCGGCGTGTTGAGCCGGCTGATGCCACAGATGCAGGTGTTCTTCATCGGCCTGCCGCTGTCGATCCTGCTCGGCCTGTTGCTGCTGCTGTTGGTGATCGGGGCCATGATGGGCACTTTTGTCGACTTTTTGCAGGGCGTGCTCATCAACCTTACTCCGAACGGGTGAGGTGAGGGCGCATGGCCGAAGCCGACACCCCGGACGCTTCCGAGAAAACAGAAGACCCTACGCAAAAGCGCCTGGACGAAGCGATCAAGCGCGGCGATGTGGTCAAGAGCCAGGAGGTCCATACCTGGTTCATCATCGCCGGCGCCACGATGGTGCTGATGACGTTTTCCCGCGGCATGAGTTTCGAGCTTTCCGCCACCATGCGCGGGCTGATCGCCAATTCGTACGATATCCGGGTGGACGGGCCGGCGCTGCCACATCTGTTCGCGAAAATCGGCGGCGAACTGATCGCGGCCGTCGCTATTCCGTTCCTGCTGTTGATGCTGGCGGCGCTCGGCGGCAACCTGATCCAGCATAAACTGGTCTGGTCGCTGGAGGTGCTGGCGCCCAAGCTGTCAAAAATCTCGCCGGCCGCCGGCTTCAAGCGCCTGTTCTCTATGCAGGCGCTGGCCAATTTCGCCAAGGGCATCGTCAAGCTGGTGCTGGTCGGCACCGTGCTCACCGCGCTGATGTGGCCCGAGCGCACCCGCATCATGGCGCTCGAGCGCACCGATCTCGGCGCGGTGCTGCCGCTCGCGCAGACGCTGGCGCTCAAGCTGTTGGGCGCGGTGGTCGCCATCATGGCGGTGGTGGCGCTCGGCGATTACCTGTTCCAATACCGGCAATGGTACGAGCGGCAAAAAATGTCGCTGCGCGAATTGAAGGAGGAGTTCAAGCAGACCGAGGGCGATCCCGCCATCCGCGGCAAGATGCGGCAATTGCGCCAGACCAAGGCGCGCCGGCGCATGATGGCGGCGGTGCCGAAGGCGGCGGTGGTGATCACCAACCCGACCCATTATGCCATTGCGCTGCAATACGAGCGCGGCATGGAGGCGCCCGTCTGCGTCGCCAAGGGCGTCGACGCGCTGGCGCTGAAGATCAGGGAAGTCGCCGGCCAACATTCTATTCCGATCGTGGAAAACCCGCCGCTGGCGCGTGCGCTGCATGCCACCGTCGAGGTGGATTCCGCTATCCCCCTCGAGCACTACAAGGCCGTGGCCGAGGTGATCGGCTATGTCATGCGCCTGCGCCGGGCGATTCCGCGTTAGCCGCCCACAGGGCGCCATTATTTAAAGGATGGGATTGCGGCTGTCCGGCTCTTGCGCCGATAGGGCGGCATAAGGCACTCAGGAGTCATGGCAGGCCAGGAACCCGCATCGCAGCCACCGGCGCCGGACCGCAGCGACGGGCAAGCGCCCGCACCTGCTCGCGCCCTTGGGCGGCAGGCCTTCGACAAGAGCCAAAGCGCCCCGCGCTCCGGCTCGGTCGGGCTGGTGCTGCTGGTGGCGCTGGCGCTGGTCGCGGCCGCGGCCGGCCTCATCTATATCGACCCGCCTTATGCCGGAACCTACATCTTGTCGGTGCTGGCGCTGCTCGGCACCATCGGCGTCTGCGCGCTGTTCGCCATGGCCGCCGGCATCTTGCAGCCGGCGAGCCGCGCGCAAGGCCACCCGATGCTCAAGGCGGTGGTCGACAATGCCTTCGACGGCATCGTGGTCACCGACCAGTCAGGCCGCGTGTTCTACGCCAACGCCACCTATCTCGACCTGATCGGGGCGAGCGACACTAACGACGTGCGGCCGGTCGAACGGGTGTTTGTCGGCGATCCCGACGTATCGGAGGCGATCTACCGCCTTCTCAAAGCCGCGCGCGAGGGCCGCCGTTTGCAGGAGGAGGTGCGTGTTCCCGGCGCCACCGCCGAGGCCGCGCGCTGGCTGCGCATGCGCGTGCGCCCGCTGGGGACGAGCAAGCACGATGCGCGCATGACGGTGTGGTCGATCGCCGACGTGACGCGCGACCGCGAGCGGGCGGAAAACGTGTTTCAGGAGCTCCAGCACGCCATCGATTACCTCGACCATGCGCCGGGCGGTTTCTTCTCGGTCGATAACGCGGGCGACATCGTCTATCTCAACGCCACGCTCGCCACCTGGCTCGATCACGATCTCGCGCAAGTCGGCGCTGGCTCGCTCAAGCTCGGCGACATCGTCGCCGGCGAGGGGGCGGCGCTCTTGACCACGCTCAATGCCGCGCCCGGCGAAGTGAAGACCGAAGTGTTCGACCTCGACCTGCGCGCACGCGGTGGTAAGCCGGTGCCGGTACGGCTGTTTCACAAAGTGGCGTTCGGCGCCGACGGCAAAGCCGGCGCCTCGCGCACGCTGGTGCTCAACCGCGCCAAGGACGCTGGCGGCGATCCGGAGCGCGCGGCGGAAGTCCGCTTCATGCGCTTCTTCCAGAACACCCCGATGGCCATCGCCACCGTCGACAAGACCGGCCGCATCGCGCGCAGCAATGCGCGTTTCGCGTCGGCCTTCGAGGGCATGCTCAAGGGCGAGGAGCGCTCGATCCTCTCGGTGGTGGCCGAGCGCGACCGGGCGGGGCTGGAAGCCGCCATCCGCAAAGCAGGCGAAGGCCAGGGCGACATCGCGCCGGTTGACGCCGCGCTTGCCGGCGGCCCGGAGCGCTGGGCGAGCTTTTTCGTCTCGGCGGTCGAGGAAGAGGACCGCGATGGCGAGGCGGCGATCGTCTACGCGCTGGAGACCACGGCGCAGCGCACCCTGGAAAACCGGATCATTCAACAGCAGAAGATGGAATCGGTCGGCCAACTCGCTGGCGGCATCGCGCACGATTTCAACAATGTGCTGTCCGCCATAATGATGGCGACCGATTTCCTGCTCAACGCGCACAAGCCGACCGATCCTTCGTTCAAGGACATCATTCAAATCAAGCAGAACGCCAACCGCGCCGCGGCGCTGGTGCGGCAATTGCTGGCGTTCTCGCGCAAGCAGACGCTGCGCCCGCAGGTGCTCGATCTCAACGAGACGCTGAGCGATCTGACGATGCTGCTGCGCCGCCTGATCGGCGAGCGCGTCACGCTCACCTCGGCGCTGTCGCGCGACCTGTGGCCGGTGAAAGTGGATCTCTCGCAGTTCGAGCAGGTGATCGTCAACCTCGCGGTCAATGCCCGCGACGCCATGCCGGACGGCGGCAAGCTCGCCGTGCGCACCGCCAATGTGGCGGCGAGCGAGAGCGGCAGCTTCGCCTACAAGGGCATGCCGAGCGCCGATTATGTGCTGGTCGAGGTGGCCGACACCGGCACCGGCATTCCGCCCGACATCGTCGATAAAATCTTCGAGCCGTTTTTCTCGACCAAGGAGGTCGGCAAGGGCACCGGCCTGGGGCTTTCCACCGTCTACGGCATCGTCAAGCAGACCGGCGGCTTCGTTTATGTCGACTCGAAGCCGGGCGAGACCGCGTTTCGTATTTTCCTGCCGCGCTTTGTCGCCGGCGCGGAAGAGGCGCTGCCGCAAATCCCCGACGCGGAGGCACCGGCGATCGCCGGCGCCATGTCGGCGGCCGACAGCATGGCGAAGGTGGCGACCGACCTCACCGGGCATGGCACCATCTTATTGGTCGAGGACGAGGAGGGGTTGCGCGCGCTCAACGCGCGCGGGCTCGCCTCGCGCGGTTATACCGTGCTCGAGGCCAGCAACGGCGTCGACGCCATCGAGGTGCTGGAAAAACAGGGCGGGGTCGATCTGGTTGTGTCGGACGTGGTGATGCCGGAAATGGACGGCCCGACGCTGCTCAAGGAATTGCGCAGGCGAAATCCGAAACTGAAGGTAATTTTCGTCTCGGGCTATGCCGAAGAAGCGTTCCAGAAGAACCTGCCGGAGCAGGAGCAGTACGAATTCCTGGCCAAGCCCTTCACGCTCAAGCAACTCGTGTCCAAGGTCAAAGAGACCATGGCGAGTTGAGCGCGGTTTAGCCCCGTCCGCTTCAGTGACACCATTGTGCCAGCCGCGTCTTGTCGAAAATGTGCATTTGCAGGCGGCAGGGCAGCGCAGGTCCCGCCGCGCGGTCGGAGACCGGCGCGCGGAAATAATCCTGTTCGAGCGCGGTACCGTCGGCACCGGTCGCGATCGCCAGATTGTCGGGCGCGGTGGTGTCGTCGGGCGCGGTTGCGGCGGTGCGTGGACCGACCGGCCCGAGGTTGGCTTTCGCGGTGTCGGCCGGTGCAAAAAGCAGCGTGGCGCCAAGCATCAAAAGCAGCGCAAACGGCACATATTTATGGATCGTCGTCATCGGAACATCCCAATCGACATCTCAAGGCAAGAATTTCCGACGCCGCTTAAGGTTCCGAGTACCTCATGAAATTCCCGTGACCTGAGCCACACGGATCGTTTCCGCCTCTTACAAAGGCTCACCGTCGACTTTATTGTCATGGCTGCCGCCTACGCTGGGGGAATCACGCAATGTTTCGCCACCGCTTTTCGATCGCGCTTGCCGCCATGGCGACCGTGATGATGCTTTTTGCCGGAGATGCGCAGGCGCGCGCCGGCGGCGGTTTCTCCAGTGGCAGCCGCGGCATGCGCACTTTTGTCATGCCGCCGACAACGCGCACGGCGCCCAATAGCGCAGCGCCGATCGAGCGCAGCATCGCCCAGCCGGGCGCCGCGCCGGCAAACCAGGCCGCGGTGCGTCCCGGTCTGTTTGGCGGCGGCCTGTTCGGCGGCATGGCCGCCGGTTTCGTTGGCGCCGGCTTGTTCGGGCTGTTGTTCGGACACGGATTTTTCGGCGGCATCGCAGATTTTGCCTCGCTGCTCGGCCTGTTGTTGCAGGTTGTGCTGGTCGTGTTCGTCGGCAAACTAATTTTTGCCTGGTGGCAGCGGCGCAATATGCCGCAACCGGCCTATGCGGCGGCGCATCCGGGGCCCGACTTTGGCGGGTTCGGCGGTGCGGCAGGCGGCGGCCCACCGGCGGACGAGCCGCTCGTCATCGGCGCGGAAGACTACGATACGTTCGAGCAAATGCTCTACGACATCCAGGCGGATTTCTCGGCCGAAGACATGGAGGCATTGCGCACCGAAGTGACGCCGGAGCTGCTATCGTATTTTGCCGAGCAACTGGCGGACAATGCCAAACGCGGTCTGGTCAATCGCGTCACCGACGTGAAGCTGCTGCAGGGCGACCTGGCCGAAGCCTGGCGCGAGGACGACGCCGATTACGCCACGGTCACCATACGCTTCGCCAATACCGACAGTGTTGTGGAGCGGGCGAGCGGGCGCGTCGTCGAGGGCGGCACGCCGGACGAAACAACCGAATTATGGACTTTCACCCGCGCGCGTGACGGCGACTGGATGCTCTCGGCGATCCAACAGACCTGATATTGCGAAAGCGCGGGGCGCGGAGTTGATTAGTTGACTTTGGCCGGTTCGGCGGCGTCCGCTTCGGCGGCGTCGGGCGCGATGTCCGGCGAGGGTGCGGCTTTGGTGTCGGCAGCCGTTGCCGGCAAGCGCGCGGCCTCCTGGGCGTCGGCCATGCTGCGTTCGAATATCACGCCGACCTGGGTCGGCTTGCGCCACATCACTCGGCAATAGCGCCGCGCCGAGCCGGTGCTGGTCAGCATCAGGACAAAGCAGTCGGGCAGAATCTTGGTATCCTGCGCGTCGATGCGCGCGCCGGTATCGGACACGTCGGACACCACGCAGCCGTGCCGCTCGGTCGGGGTCAGCGCCACCCACGCGGTGTACCGCATGGGCTGTCGCCTTGTTCTACGCTTTTCCTTGTTCATGTCGTCTCGCTGGCGTCGAATTACGCAGGCGCAGTGCGCGGTTCACAATTCGTAAACGCCTGGCTCACGCGCTGCATTAATATAACGGCCGGCCATTACCAATTGATAAAGCATCGCTTTGTGCCGGTAATTGCTGGGCCAAAGGCGGCCCGGGCGTTGACCTTGCAGCGGATTCCGTCTATGTCGCCGCCCGCAACCTGGTTTTCGGCCTCATCTTGCTGACACGCTGCCAGCTTTGGGCTGCGACTCAAGTGACCCCCCAAAACTTGGAGTGTTGCCGCCAACGCGATGCGCGCGCGGGCGTTCAACAAGAAGCGTGAAAGGAACTCTGATGCCTGTCGGAACGGTGAAGTTCTTCAATACCCAGAAAGGCTTCGGCTTTATTCAGCCGGATGACGGCTCCAAGGACGTATTTGTGCACATCTCGGCAGTGGAACGCGCCGGCATGCGTTCGCTGGTCGAGGGTCAAAAGATCAGCTACGAGATCGTCACCGAGCGCGGCAAACAGGCCGCCGGCAATCTGCAGTCGGCCTGAAGCCCGCAAGGGATTTCCCAAAAGCGAAAGCCCGGCGGCGACGCCGGGCTTTTTGCGTGCACGGTACTCGTGTAGAAAATGCCGACCGACAACAAACGCCATAAGGGAGGTTTTAGTCATGGATATCATCGCCTGCGGGTCGCGGCCCTCGCGCAAGATGGGCGCGCCGAGCTTCACCGGTACGGTGTGGCAGGATCCGATCATCCAGACGCCCGATCCCGCGTTGTTGCGTTCGGCCTGGGTGCGCTTCGAGCCGGGCGCGCGCACCGCCTGGCATACCCATCCGCTCGGGCAAACGCTGCACATCACCTCCGGCGTCGGCCACGTGCAGACCTGGGGCGGCCCAATCCGCGTCGTGCGCGCCGGCGATACGGTGTGGATTCCGCCGGACGAGAAGCATTGGCACGGCGCCACACCCGACCACGCCATGGAACACATCGCGATGCAGGAGCATCAAGGCGGCGAGCACGTGAAATGGCTGGAACCGGTGACCGACGAGCAATACAAGGCAAAGCCCGCCGGCTAAGCCGCCGTCGCCGATCAAAGTGCCGTTAGCACCGGAATAGCGACACATTGCCGGGGTTCGTTACTGCCATGGCGGCGCGACGGGCCGCGCCGATGTCGGGAGGAACAAAAATGACGGCTTTACGGATCGGCCTGCCATTCACGGCATGCCTTGCGCTGCTTTGTGCGGTGCCGGTGCATGCGCAACAGGCCAATATGAGTTTCTTCGTGACCAGCGTGGGCACCGGCAAGGGCGCCGATCTTGGCGGGCTCGCCGGCGCCGATGCGCACTGCCAGGCGCTTGCGGCCTCGGTCGGGGCGGGCGGCAAAACCTGGCACGCTTATCTGTCGACGCAGGGCCCGGGCGCAGTCAACGCGCGCGATCGCATCGGCAAGGGGCCGTGGATGAATGCCAAGGGCTTGGTCGTCGCCACCAGCGTTGCCGATTTGCACAGCGCCAACAACAGGCTCAGCAAGCAAAATAATCTTTCGGAAAAGGGCGAGGTGATCAACGGCCGCGGCGACAAGCCGAACCGGCACGACATCCTGACCGGCTCGCAAGCCGACGGCACCGCGTTCCCGCCCGGCAAAGACATGACCTGCAAGAACTACACGTCCAGCACGCAAGGTGCGGTCATGCTGGGGCATAATGACCGGGAAGGCTTGCGGGATGACCCGCCGTCGCATTCGTGGAATTCGTCGCATCCTTCGCGCGGGGCGGACGGCGGCTGCTCGCAGGCCGACATGCGTTCGACCGGCGGCGACGGGCTCTTGTATTGCTTCGCGGTGAACTAGCCGCGGGCATTGCCGGGCTTGACCCGGCAACCCATCATGCGAAAAAGATGGCTGCGCGGGTCAAGCCCGCGCAGGACGGAGTCATTCTCCCATGCGCTATCAATTGTTCTACTGGCCGGAAATCCAGGGGCGCGGCGAATTCGTGCGGCTGGCGCTGGAGGATGCCGGCGCCGCCTACGACGACGTCGCGCGCGGCAAGGCTGGCATGAATAAAATGATGGCGATGATGAACGACGGCGACAAGCATCCGCCGTTCGCACCGCCGTTTCTCAAAGCGGGCAAGCTGGTCGTCGCGCAAAGCGCGAATGCCCTGTTTTATCTCGGGCCGCTGCTGAAGCTTGCCCCTCGCGACGAGACAGGCCGCCTCTGGCTGCATCAGTTGCAGCTTACGGTGACCGATTTCGTCAAGGAGATCCACGACACCCATCACCCGCTCGGCGGCGAA
>JBOHII010000274.1:0-4944 GCA_050725955.1 Pseudolabrys sp.
CGGCGCCTCGACATGCGCGTCGGGTAGCCAGGTATGCACCGGCCACATCGGCAGCTTGACGGCAAATGACGCAAAGAAAGCGAGCCACGCCCATTTCTGCAGCGCCAGCGGGAAACCGTGGCGCAGCAGCGTCGGAATATCGGTGGTACCGGCGTCCCAGTACATCGCCATGATGGCGAGCAGCATCAACACCGAGCCGAGCAGCGTGTAGAGGAAGAACTTGAAACTGGCATAGACCCGGCGCGGGCCGCCCCACACGCCGATGATTAGAAACATCGGGATCAGGCCGCCTTCGAAGAACAGATAGAACAGCACCAGATCGAGCGCCGAGAAGGTGCCGACCATGAGCGTTTCGAGCACCAGAAACGCGATCATGTATTCCTTCACGCGCTTCTGGATCGCGGTCCAGCTCGCCAGGATGCAGATCGGCATCAGCGCGGTGGTGAGGATCACGAAGGGCAGCGAAATGCCGTCGACGCCCATGTGGTAGTTGGAAATGCCGAGCCAGGGATATTTCTCGACGAACTGGAACTCCGGCGAGGTCGGATCGAAACGCGCCACCATGACCAGCGAAATGGCGAAAGTGACCAGCGTAGTCCACATCGCAATCCAGCGCGCGGTGCCTTTGCCCAGGCCGTCATTGCCGTGCGACAGCAACATGACCAGCAGCGCGCCGAGCAGCGGCAGGAAAGTGACGACGGAGAGGATAGGCCAATTGATGTTCATCGTGTTTCTCGACGCATGATCTTGTCCGAAAACCGGTTTCCACTTTTCGGGATCATGCTAGTGCACCGCGAACATGAACCAGGTGATGAACGCGGCAGCGCCGATCAGCATGGCGAAGGCGTAGTGATAGAGGTAGCCGGTTTGCAGCCGCACCACGTTGCGGGTGACGTCGAGCACGCGGGCGGACACGCCGTCCGGCCCGAAGCCGTCGATCAGCCAGCCGTCGCCGCTCTTCCACAGCGTGCGGCCGAGCCACTTGGTCGGGCGCACGAAGATCGCGTCGTAGATTTCGTCGAAGTACCATTTGTTGAGCAGGAACTTGTAGAGCAGCTCGTGCGTGCGCGCGAGTTCGACAGGGATATCCGGCCGGCGGATATAGAAGTACCAGGCGATGACGAAACCGACCGCCATCATCACGGTCGGCAGAATGCCGATATCCAGCGGCACGTGGTGCATGTCCTCGAGCACGCTGTTGCCCTTGGCGAAAGTAAGCGACTCGCGGAAGAAGCCCTCGACGCCGTGGCCGGCGAAGATTTCCTTGAACGGCAGCCCGGCCATGATCGAGCCGAAGGCGAGGACGCCGAGCGGGATGAGCATCACCATCGGGCTCTCATGCGCGTCCTTCCAGTGCCGGCGGTCGTGCGGTTCGCCGTGGAAGGTCTTGAAGATCAGCCGCCAGGAATAAAACGAGGTGAACAGCGCCGCGCCGACCGTGCAGATAAAGCCGTAAAGCGCCATCGGGTTATGGCCGACATAAGCCGCCTCGACGATGGCGTCCTTGGAGAAATAGCCGGCGGTGAGCGGGAAGCCGGTGAGCGCCAGCGTACCGATGATCATCACCACGTAGGTGTACGGGATACGCTCCTTGAGCCCGCCCATGTGCCGCATGTCCTGCTCGTGATGCATGGCGTGGATCACCGAGCCGGCGCCGAGGAACAACAGCGCCTTGAAGAAGGCATGCGTGAAAAGGTGAAACATGCCGACCGAATACGCGCCCACTCCCATGGCGACGAACATGTAGCCGAGCTGCGAGCAGGTCGAATAGGCGATCACGCGTTTGATGTCGTTCTGCACCAGAGCGACGGTAGCGGCGAAGAACGCGGTTGTGGCGCCGATGAATGTGACGAAGGCCTGCGCGTTCGGCGCGAGCTCGAACAGCGGCGACAGGCGCGCCACCATGAACACGCCGGCCGTCACCATGGTGGCGGCGTGGATGAGGGCGGAAACCGGGGTCGGGCCTTCCATGGCGTCGGGCAGCCAGGTGTGCAGCAGGAACTGCGCCGATTTGCCCATGGCGCCCATGAACAGCAGTAGGCAGATCAGCGTGAGCGCGTCCGGATGCCAGCCGAAGAACGGAATGGTCTTGCCGACGAGCGAGGGGGCCTGCGCGAACACGGTGTCGTAATCGACCGCGCCGACCAGCATGAACAGCGCGAAAATGCCGAGCCCGAAGCCGAAGTCGCCGACCCGGTTGACCACGAAGGCCTTGATCGCCGCGGCGTTTGCTTCCGGCTTGTAATACCAGAAGCCGATCAAAAGGTAGCTCGCGAGGCCAACTCCTTCCCAGCCGAAATAGAGCTGCACCAGGTTGTCGGCGGTCACCAGCATCAGCATGAAGAAAGTGAAGATCGACAAATAGGCGAAGAACCGCGGCCGGTAGGGGTCCTCCTCCATGTAGCCGACGGAATAAAGGTGCACGAAAGCCGAAATCGTCGTCACCACCACCAGCATTACCGCGGTGAGCGTGTCGATGCGCAGCGCCCAGTCCACCTTCAGCTCGCCGGATACAAACCAGGTGAATACCGGCACGCGCGCGTCATGCTGGCCGAAGCCGACCTGCACGAAGGCGATCCACGACAGGATCATCGATATCAGCAGCAGCGTGGTGGTGATCAGTTCCGCCGTGCGCGAACCGGCGGCGGCCGGTTCATGCGCGTGCGCGTCGTGGGCGTGCGCATCGTGCGCGCCCACCTCGCCATGCGTGGCGTGGATCGCATGCACGTTGGCGTGCCCGCTTTCGTCCTCGCCGGGCAACGGCCCTTCGCCGGGACAGCGCGCGCGTGCGCCGGCGATCGCGATCATGCCGGCCAGAATGGCGCCGAGCAGCGGTAAGAAGACGATTGCCTGATACATTTACCCGGTCCGCCCTTCCAAGGCGTCAGCCCTTCAACAGATTGATGTCTTCGACTGCGATCGAGCCGCGGTTGCGGTAGAACACGACGAGAATGGCAAGCCCGATCGCCGCTTCCGCCGCCGCCACCGTGAGCACGAAAAGCGCGTAGATTTGGCCGACGATGTCGCCGAGAAAGCTCGAAAACGCGACCAGGTTGATGTTGACCGCGAGCAGGATCAGCTCGATCGACATCAGGATGACGATGACGTTTTTGCGGTTGAGGAAAATGCCGAAAATCCCGAGCGTGAACAGGATGGCGCCAACCGAGAGATAATGGCCGAGGCCGACGGTCATGTGTTGCTCCCCAGCCCCTCGCCCGAGCGAACCTTGAGAACTTGCACCGCCGTCGCCGGTCCGCGCGCCACTTGTTCGGGGATACTCTGCCGGCGCACGCGCACCCGGTGCTGCAAGGTGAGGACGATGGCGCCCACCATGGAGACCAACAGGATCAACCCGGCGATCTCGAAGAAATAGACATAGCGGGTGTAGAGCACGAGGCCGATCGCCTCGATATTCGGCACGTTCGGCGCAATCGGTGCCGTGATCGCCTGCGGCACGCCGGGTCCGATCGCCCAGACGCCGACCACCAGCAGCAGTTCGGCGAGGAAAATGCCGCCGATCAGCATGCCGATCGGCAGATATTGCAGCAGGCCCTGCTTGAGCTGGGCGAAATCGACGTCGAGCATCATAACCACGAACAGGAACAGCACGGCGACGGCGCCGACATAGACCACGATCAAAATCATGGCGAGGAATTCGGCGCCCAGCAGCACGAACAGCCCGGCCGCGTTGACAAAGGCGAGGATGAGAAACAGCACCGAATGCACGGGATTCTTCGCCGCGATCACCATGACGGCGCTCGCCACACAAAGCCCGGCAAACAGGTAGAAAAACAACGCGGCCACGATCATCGGTTCACCTGTATGGGGCGTCGAGCGCCATGTTCTTGGCGATCTCGCGTTCCCAGCGGTCGCCGTTCGCGAGCAGCCGCTCCTTGTCGTAATAGAGTTCCTCGCGCGTCTCGGTGGCGAATTCGAAATTCGGCCCCTCGACGATGGCGTCGACCGGACAGGCCTCCTGGCACAATCCGCAATAGATGCATTTGACCATGTCGATGTCGTAGCGCGTGGTGCGCCGCGTGCCGTCGTTGCGGCGCGGACCCGCCTCGATGGTGATCGCCTGCGCCGGACAGATCGCTTCGCACAGCTTGCAGGCGATGCAGCGCTCCTCTCCGTTGGGATAACGGCGCTGCACATGCTCGCCGCGAAAACGGGGCGAGAGCGGCCCCTTTTCGTGCGGATAGTTGAGCGTCACCTTGGGCCCGAAGAAATAGCGCAGGCCCAGAATCGTGGCGCTCACGAACTCCATCAGGAACAGGCCCTTGGCTGCGCGGTCCAGTCTCATCGCATCCTCACTTTGGCGCCGCCCAGCCGTACTGCAGCACGGCGGCGACGATTGCCACCATGGCCAGCGACAGCGGCAGGAACACCTTCCAGCCAAGCCGCATCAGCTGGTCGTAGCGGTAGCGCGGCACAATCGACTTGACCATGGCGAACATGAAAAACAGGAACGACGCTTTGAGCACGAACCAGATGACGCCCGGTACCCAGGTGAACGGCGGAACGTTAACCGGCGGCAGCCAGCCGCCTAAGAAAAAGATCGTACCCATGGCGCACATGGTACAGACCGCCACGTATTCGCCGAGCATGAACAATACGTAGGGCGTCGAGGCGTATTCCACCATGAAGCCGGCGACCAGTTCCGACTCCGCTTCGGCCAGATCGAACGGCGGCCGGTTGGTCTCGGCCAGCGCCGAGATGAAGAAGATGATGAACATCGGGAACAGCGGCAACCAGTACCAGTTCAACAAACCGAGCCACGGCAAGCCGATAAGGTTCGCGATCCCGCTCTGCTGCGCCATGACGATGGCAGTGAGATTGAGCGACCCCGCGCACAACAGTACGGTGATAATGACGAAGCCGATCGACACTTCATACGACACCATCTGCGCGGCCGCGCGCAGCGCGGACAAGAACGGATATTTC
>JBOHII010000275.1:0-6708 GCA_050725955.1 Pseudolabrys sp.
TGGTGAAGCCGGGCGGCACCGGCAGGCCGAGATTGGCCATTTCGGCAAGGCCCGCACCCTTGCCGCCGAGCAGATTGCGCATGCCCGGTTTGCCATCGGCGCGGCCGTCGCCGAAGGCATAGACCCATTTGCCCTTGGTTGGCGCAGGCTTGGTAGACGCCGTTTTGGCGGGACGAGCAGGAGCCTTGTGCGAAGCCTTTCGCACAGCCTGTTTTTTCACCTTGGCGCGGACGCGGGATTTTTTTCGTGCCATGAAACGCAAAATGAATTCGCGGAGCCAACGGCCCCTAACAACACCGCCCGCCCCGAGAGCGCAAGCCCGCTTTTTAGTGCAGCAGGCCGGGCCAGAGTCCGATGACGCCGATGAAGATCAGATAGATCGCGATGATGAAGTTGAGCAGACGCGGGATGATCAGGATGAGAATGCCGGCGATAAGCGCGACGATGGGCTGGAGGTGGGCAATGCCGATGACCATGGTTGTCCCCTGTTGGTTGGTGGTGGTGAAACGGCGTTGTGGCTGTCACGGTTCCGCGCGGTGTGAAGTTACCCCTCGATCTTGGAGAAATCCGCCACCGCGCGGGTGGCTTGGCGGATTTCATTGAGCAGCTTGAGGCGGTTTTCGCGTAGCGCCTTGTCGTCAACATTGACGGTGACCTTGTCGAAGAAGGCGTCGACCTTGGGCCGCAGCTTGGCCATGGCGCTAATGGCGGCGGCGAAGTCCTCCTTGGCAACGGCGGCGGAGGCGTCTTTCTTGACGACATTGATGGCCTCGGCCAGCGCCTTTTCCTCCGGCGCCGCGAGCCGCCTGGCATCGGGTGCGCCGGTATAGCTTTTGCCGTCTTTCTTGTCCTCGATACGGAGAATATTCGACGCGCGCTTGACGCCGGCGAGCAGGTTCTTGCCGTCGTCGCTGTCGAGGAATTTTCCGAGCGCCTCGACAAGGCGGACGATCATCAGAAGATCGTCTTGGCCGCCAAGAGCGAACACGGCGTCGACCAGATCGTGACGCGCGCCTTTTTCGCGCAATTGCACCTTCAGGCGGTCGGCGAAGAAAGACAACAAATCATCGCCGGCGGAAAACCGGTTGACCGCCTTTTGAAATACCAACTTCAGCGGCAGACGAATTTCGTCGTCGACAACAATCCGGATCACGCCCAGCGCCGCTCGCCTTAAGGCGTAGGGGTCCTTGCTTCCCGTCGGCTTTTCGTCAATCGCCCAGAAGCCGACCAGCGTGTCGGTCTTGTCGGCGAGCGCGACCGCGATCGACACCGGATCGGCGGGAACGAGATCGTCCGGCCCTTTCGGCTTGTAGTGGTCCTCGCAGGCGTGCGCGACCGCCTCATCCTCACCTTGAGCTTCAGCGTAATAGCGGCCCATCAGGCCTTGCAGCTCGGGGAACTCGCCGACCATGTCGGTCAACAGGTCGGCCTTGCACAGCCGCGCTGCACGCTCGGCCTTGGCGGCATCGGCGCCGACCAGGGGCGCGAGTTCCGCGGCCAATCGCGCAATCCGTTCAATGCGCTCGGCCTGCGTGCCCAATTTCTCGTGGAAGATGATGTTGCGGAACTTCGGCAGCCGGTCTTCAAGTTTCACTTTTAAATCGCTGTCGTAGAAGAACTTGGCGTCGGCGAGCCGCGCGCGGATCACCCGCTCGTTGCCGGCGACGATCGCCTTGCCGCCGTCGGTGGCTTCCTCATTGGCGACCAGGATGAACTTGTTAGTGAGCTTCGCGGTGGCGCTGTCGCGCAGCACGAAGCATTTCTGGTTGTTGCGGATGGTGGCGCGGATCACTTCCTCGGGGATAGCGAGATAGGCGGCGTCGAACGAGCCCATCAGCGTCACCGGCCATTCCACCAGGCCGGCGACCTCGGCGAGCAGGCCTGCGTCCTCGACCAATTCGAACCCTTGCGCGAAGGCAAGATGTTTGGCGTCGGTGAGAATCATTTGCGCGCGCCGCGCGGGGTCGAGCACCACTTTGGCGGCTTCGAGCTTGGCGAGGTAATCGTCGAAGCGGCGCACCTTGAACGGTTTCGGCGCCATGAAGCGATGGCCGCGTGTTTCATCGCCGCCGGCGATACCGTCGACATCGAATTTTACGATATCGGGCTCCTCGGTCTCCGGCCCGAAGGTGGCGATGATCGAATGCAGCGGCCGCACCCAGGAGAGCCGCCCGCTGCCCCAGCGCATCGATTTCGGCCACGGAAAGGAGCGCACCACGTCGGGGATCATCTCGGCCAGCACGTCGAGCGCGGGCTTGCCCTGCTTCTCGATCACCGCCACGTAGAAATCGCCCTTATTGTCGGGCTGCACTTTTGCTTCTTTGATCGACGTCAAACCGGCTGCTTTGAGAAATCCGGCAATCGCATTGTCCGGCGCGCCGACGCGCGGGCCTTTCTTTTCTTCCCTGATGTCGGGCTGGCGCACCGGCACGCCATGCACCGACAGCGCGAGCCGTCGCGGCGTAGCGAAGGCCTTGGCGCCCTCGTAAACGAGGCCCGCCGCCACCAGGCGATCGGTGACAATTTTCTTCAAATCGTCCGCAGCGCGCACCTGCATGCGCGCGGGGATTTCCTCGGACAAAAATTCAAGCAGGAGATCGGGCATTGCGAGCTCGTGAAGGCGGAATTGCGAATTCCGTCGGTATCAGGGGAAGGACAAAAAGTCACCTGCCGTCAAATTGCGGCCGGTAGCGCGTTCACTGCGCCATGGCCTAGCATAATAAGGCCCCGCTCAACCGTGTTTAGGTAAGCGGTTATGTAGATATCCCGAGATAAATGCCAAATTAAATTAGGCATTTGCAAACGCCTCCTGGGCCAAAACATGGCTCGTAAAACACGGAGGCTTTCGGTGCACGTTATCGATCGAATTCCACCGCTCGGCAGGCTGGTCGCATGGCTGCGATCGGTCGACTGGACGCGGCGTGACATGCACGACGGCGTTGTCATTTTCGGCCTGGCGCTCGCCGTCTATGTCGGTTCGAATTTGTATGAAATACCGCCGCGCTTGTTCCGGTTCGGCACCGATCATGCCGACTGGGACGTCGACGATGCCATCGTTGTCGTCTTCATCATGAGTATTGCGATGGTCGTATTCGTAGTTCGGCGCATGCTGGATCTCGGCAAAGAGATCGGCGCGCGCCGCGCGGCCGAGAAAGCCGCGCAACGGCTCGCGCGCCACGATCCGCTGACCGGGCTGCCAAACCGGCGCTTCTTCAACGAGAAGCTCGACGACGCCCTGAAAGGCTGCGACACCGGCGGCAGCCGCATGGCGGTGCTGATGCTCGACCTCGACGGCTTCAAGGCGATCAACGACGTGCACGGCCACCTGGTCGGCGACAAGGCGCTGATCGAATTCACCGAGCGCATCGCAACCGCCGCGAAAGGCGCGCTGGTGGCTCGCGTCGGCGGCGATGAATTCTCCATCATCCTGACCAAGATCAATTCGCTCGACGAGCCCGCCGGGCTTGCGCGCCGTATCGTCAAGGCGGTGGCCGAGCCGTTCCAGATCGCCGACAGCGAGACTGCGCTTGGCGTCGGCATCGGCATCGCGGTCGCACCCGACGATGGGATCAGCGCCGATGACCTGGTCCGCCGCGCCGATCTCGCACTCTACCGCGCCAAGGCGGACGGCCGCTCGCTGACCCGATTTTTCGAGCCGGCGATGGACGCGCATGTCGAGCGGCGCGCGATCGTCGAGCGCGAATTGCGCGCCGCCATCGCGGCGCAGACCATCGAGGTGCATTACCAGCCGCTGGTCCATCTCGACGGCGACCGCATCATCGGCTTCGAGGCGCTGGCGCGCTGGACCACCCCCGCACTCGGCGCGGTGTTTCCCACTATGTTCATCGCGGTCGCCGAAGAATGCGGCCTCATCCACCGGCTCGGCGACCAGTTGCTGCGCATCGCCTGTTACGACGCCATGAACTGGCCGAACGACTTAACGCTCGCCTTCAATGTCTCGCCCTTGCAGTTGCGCGATCCGACCTTCGGCCTGCGCGTGTTCAGCATTCTGGGCGAGACCGGCCTGCCGCCGACGCGGCTCGAACTGGAAATCACCGAAAGCGCCATCGTCGGCGATGCATTGCTGGCGCAGCGCATGATCGACGAGCTGCGCGCCGCCGGCGTGCGCATCGCGCTCGACGATTTCGGCACCGGTTACGCCACCATGTCGCAACTGCTGGCGTTCCGCTTCGACAAGATCAAGATCGACCGCAGCTTCGTGAACAGTCTCGGCTCCGACGCCGACAGCGAGGTGATCGTGCGCGCCATCATCGGGCTGGCCAAGGGTCTGGGGCTCACCGCGACCGCGGAAGGCATCGAGACCGGCGTGCAGCTTGCCGATCTCAAGGCGCATGGCTGCGTCGAGGGCCAGGGCTTCCTGTTCGGCAAGGCCATGCCGGCCGCGCAGATTCTCGACCTGCTGCGCAATCCCTCGATCGCCGCCGAAGTCGCCTGAGGGCGCGGCGGCTACCAGCCGCCTCCCCCGCCGCCACCGCCACCGCCGCCCGAGCCGCCGCCCCCGCCGGAGAAACCCGAAGAGCCGGACGATACCGGCACCGCGCTCGCCAGCGCGCTGCTCACGCCCGCCACGCTTGCCGTGACGGCCCGGCCGAAATCGCCACTCGACCAGGCGCCGCCGCCGCTCCAGCTCGGCTGATAGCTTGCCATCGGATCGGCTTCGCCCGGATGGGCGCGCCGCACCGCCGCGGCAAACGCGTCCGACCACGGCTTCTCGACGTCGAGGGCGACCGCATAGGGCAACAGCGCCTCGAAACGCTCGGCAGTGATCTCCGGCGCGCCTTGCAGGTTGAGACGATCGGCTTCTGCGGTTTGCAGATAGAGCCGGAAGCCGTCGAGCTGGTCCATGATGGGGCGGCCGAGCGCGGTCGGCGCCCGCATCAAATAGAAGAACAGCCCGTTGAGCGCGGCGAAGGCGCCCAACAGCACGAAGGAAAACGGATAGCCGGACACGAAAGACCAGACCGCCGGCAGCGCGCTGGTAAAGCCGCGAGGAGACCACGCGTGCACGAAATTGGTGCCGATGGTGAAAAAAATCACGACCACGACGATCGACATGGCGCTGCGCACCACCGAGGCAAAGCCGGCGCCGCTGAATATGGCCTGCAGGACCGGCACGAGAAACATGCCGGCCATGAAACTGCCGAAGGTCGTGAAGACCAGGATCGAAATGTCCTGGTCCTGCAGCCCGCCGAACATGACCACTCCGAACACAACGGCCGCCGTGAGCGCAAGGCCAGCGGCGACATAGCTGAGATTGCGGCGAAAGAAGCGGTTGCGGCTTTCCTGTTCGATGCTGGTGGTGAAACTCTTGCCGACCTTGGCCACCTGCTCGCCATTGAGCTTGTTGACGTTGGCGACGCCGCCGCGCCCGTTCACCCAGGTGTAAATTGCGCCTTCGCCCGGCGGCAGGGCGCCAAAGCCGCCTTCCGGCTGCTTGCCGGTCGCCTTGAGCGTCAGCGTGTCGTCGTGCAGGTTGAAGCGCAGCAGCCCGCGCACCGCGAGCGACAGCGCCGCCGCGGTGAACGCGCGCCATTTCTCGCGGCCCAGGCCCCAATTGTGGATGTAATTGGCAAGCGCCGGCGAGATGCCCTGCGGCGCATGGAACAGCGGAATGATGGTGCCACGCCGGGGATCGCGGCCGACCGCGCTCCAGGCGGCGACGTAATAGACAAACACCAGAAAAAAGCCGGCGCCGCCGAAAATCCAGCGGCGGTTGTCCATGATCGCGTACCACAGGAGCGTATTCTGCGAGGGCGGCTCGACCGCGCTCTCGGGCAGCGCCCCGACCACGGTGAGGCCCTCGCCCGGCGCGAGACGCCGCGTGGTCTCGACCGTCAGCACGCCATTGCTGCCGATCGCGCCGCTCCAATCGGTGCCGCGCGCGCCAATGGGGCCGGTAAAGGCGAGCCAGCGCAGGGGTGCCGCGCCGTCGGCGAGTTGCAGGCGATAGGTCGCCCGCTCGATCGGGAAATGCCAGAAATTGCCGGTGACGTTCCAGTTGAGCTCGGGCTTGCCGTCGAACCAACGGATTTGCCGCGCGGTGTGGTAATGGAAAACATACGTGTGGTCGCCGCGCGAAACGAACGTGTCCTTCTTACCGGCATAGACGCGGACGACGCCATTTTTGGTTTCGGTGAAATAGGGCTCGGGGCGGCCGTCGAGGGTGACACTGGTGATGCCGAACTCGACCTCGTGCAAGACGCCGCCGGCGTCTTTGAAGGTGAGCGGGAAATCGCGGTAAATGCCGTGACGGATTTCGCGCCCTTCGGCCTGCACCCGTACGGTTTCGATCACGCTCATGTCGCCGTTCTTGGCGACGCTGACCGTCGAATCGAAATAATGGATGACCTCGGCGGCGGATGCGCCGGTGCCGCCGGCGAGGCAAAGTCCGAATACCAGTAGCACGGCAAAACCGGTCCTTACACCGATGCACCGCCGGCGCGCGGCCAAGGGCGGCGACGGCATCATCGCGCGGGCTGGTCCGGTTGCAGCGCGACCTGCGGCGCCGCACGGTCGGCAGCATCGGCGAGTTCGAAATAGGCGCGCTCGGAAAAGCCGAACATGCCGGCGATCAGGCTCGATGGAAAGGATTGCACCAGCACGTTGAGATTGCGCACCGCGCCGTTGTAGTAGCGGCGCGCCATCTGGATTTCATTTTCCAGGTCGCTCAGTTGCTGTTGCAACGCG
>JBOHII010000276.1:0-6894 GCA_050725955.1 Pseudolabrys sp.
AGTCCCGAGCAAGACCGCGGCAACAACCGGTGCACGCGTCACCATCGACCTGAAGCCCTGCCCAATGGTCATGGACGAGCTAGTGCGCATCGCTCCCGAATGCCGCCACGGGCCTCTCATTGTCAACCCAAAGACAGGTCTTCCCTATCGCCAATGGTATTTTCGAGATTTCTGGCGCCGGTGTGCCGATGCTGCAGGAATCTCGCATTTAGTTTGGAATCGTGATCTGCGAGCCGGTGGTATCACCGAAGCCCGCGAGGCAGGCGCGCCGACAGATGACGTGGCCAAGACGGCGGGGCATTCGGATAAGCGCACCACGGCAAGAATTTACGATCGCGATTCGTTGGAAGCCGCCCGCCGTGTTTCCAACGCCCGGATTGCCCACCGTGGCAAAAACAAACCCGAAACATAACGGCGCACGCCTGCGCATGACTACTAGCAATTTCAATTGCTTAGGAGGCTGCTTAGTTAACGGTCTGCTAACGCGCACCGACTAATCTGCGGCTTCGTATCGGTAAAGCGTAGCCGCCATGTTGAAGTCCTCCGCGTATCCACCTCTCGACGGCCTGGTCGATCTCGCCTGCCGGGACGGCGTCGATATCCGCCCGACCTTGCTGCGCGTGCTCACCGACCTCTATGTGCAGAAGCCGAGCCACAGCGCCGAGGAGGAAATCCAATATGTCGAACTGGCGCTGGGGCTGATCGACACCATCGATGCGCCGACTCGGGCCGCGGTGGCGGCAACCCTGTCGAACTACGCGGCGGCGCCGGCGGCTATCCTTGGCAAACTCGGCGGCCGCGTAGCCCAGCCAGCAACCCCGGCCCCCGCCAAAACCGAAGCCGAACCAGCGCCGAGAAACGACCTGGTCGAATTGTTCTTTGCCGCCAGCGCCGAGGAGCGTCGGCTGATATTGGTCAATCTCGATGCGGTCGCCGAGACGGGTATGCGCCGCCCGCCACCGGCCATGATTGAAGCGATCCGCCGCTTGGAAACCGCAGCCTTGCAGCGGAATCCCGACGAATTCAGCCGTCTGCTCGAACGCGCGCTCGGCGTCAACCGGGAGATCGCCGAGCGGATCACGCGCGATGCCTCCGGCGAGCCGATCGTGGTCGCCGCCCGCGCGCTTGGCATGACGGCCGCGGTGCTCCAGCGAATTCTGTTGTTCCTTAACCCCGCGGTCGGGCAATCGGTTGCGCGGGTCTACGACCTCGCCAGTCTGTTCGCCGAGCTTACGCCGGCCGCCGCGCAGCGGATGCATGCGATTTGGCGGCAATCGAATGCCCGTACGCCGCCATTCCACGCACCGCTGCATTGGGATGACGAGCGGCGCGACGCGCGCTCATTGTCGACCCCGGCGCGCTACCGGTCAGACCGCGGCCGCGTCACGCAGCCCTCGCGCGTCAAGAATCACGGTAAATAGCGGACATTACGCCACCACATTGCCGTCGAGGAAATTCCGTCCGGCCCGGTCCTCGGCCTCGACGATCCACACATCGGGATCGAAACGAATTTCCCTTAGCAGACGAGCTTCGATATCGGCTTCCGTCGCCGGTTTATCGCCGCCGAGCGTCGCGGCGAACATGCGATCGGCCGGCTGTGCCTCGTCGAAGGCGGTTTGCGGTGCCGGCCCATACAAAGTGCCGGTGCCATCGAGCCGATTGATCTTGATGAAAACCGCACCGGCCTCCTCTGCGCCGCGCCGGCGCACCGCAGCGAATGCGCCTTCGATATGGCAGCGGCGCAAATAGGCCGCCACCCAGATGCCGGATTTCAACCGCATCGCCTTCAGTAACACGAGGCCTTGGCGATCCGCTATTCCAGCGGCCGGCCGGTCATGGCGGCAAGCTCGCGCACCAGCCGATCGGAGATCTGACCGGTCACCGGTAAGCGACGCTCGCGCTCGAACTTTTCTATAGCACTTTGTGTCTGCGGATCGAAAACGCCGGTCGGCCTGATCTGACCATAACCGAAATCGGCGAGCGCGCGCTGGACCGCGATCACCTGCTTGGTCGGTGCGATCAGCTCGGCTATTGGATCATTGCGCGTGGGCGATACGGTGCGGCCGTTCGCTGCCTTGGCATTGCCGGCAACGATCGCCCGCAACAGGGTCTCGTTCGGCTCCGCGTTGATTTTCAAACCTGCGCCCTGCACAAAGTCGCGCGCAGCGGCGTCGGTTTTCGCGCCCCAGATACCGTCGGCGGCGCCATCGTAGAAGCTCTTGCGGCTGAGCTCGCGTTGGATATCGCCGATAATCTCGGCCTGGCTGCGGGCGGTCGTCGGCGGCGCGGTGTGGGATTCCACCACGCGCGGACGTGGCAAGGCGACCGGCACCGCTTGCGTCACTTGCGGCCGCGTCGCAAAGATCGGCGCCGGATGCGGGCCGTGTTGCAGGAACAGCGCGTTCAGGAAAATCGCAAAGATGGCCATTGTCGCCATCAGAATGCCGACGAACTCACGCGGATGACGGCCGATCGCAGCGGCCAGCCGGCCGGCGCCGCCATCCACGTCGCTCATCTGCTCGCGCCGGCTGCGGTTACGCACTTTTCTTTGCCTGTATTGCGGCGGCCGCGGTGAATTCGCGCACCCGTTCGGTCGCCAGTTGGATCGGTTTGACGGCGGGTCGCAAGCCCTCGCAATCGATCGGCAAACGCACCGTCACCCGCGTGCCATCACCCAGGCGGCTTTGGATGTCCATGTCGCCGCCGTGCAGGCGCACCAGGCCTTTCACGATCGACAGACCGAGGCCTGTGCCGTCGTGCCGCCGATCATAGGCCGCGCGCGTCTGGAAGAACGCTTCGCCAAGCCGCGGCAGGTCCGCCTCGCCGATCCCGACGCCGGTATCCTCGACCACGACCGCAAGCCGCGTGCCGTCGCAGATCGCACTCACGCTGACACGGCCGCCGCGTGGCGTGAACTTGATGGCGTTTGAAATAAGATTGAGCAGGATCTGATTGACCGCGCGTCGGTCGGCGACGATTTCCGGCAGATCGGGAGCGACGCGAACCTTCAGCTCGACACCGGCCTCCTGCGCCTTAAGCGCCAGCAGATCGCAACAACTTCGGACCGCTGGGGCCGGCATGAATGGTTCCGGCGTGATCTCGAAATTGCCGCTCTCCATCTTCGACATGTCGAGAACGCCGTTGACCACCGAAAGCAGATGGTGGCCCGACTCGTTGATCAGCTTGGCATATTCGACCTTGCGCGACGGATCGAGGCGCAGCGAGGCGTTGCCCAGCATATCCGAGAAGCCGATGATGGCGTTGAGCGGCGTGCGCAGCTCGTGACTCATGGTGGCGAGGAAGCGGCTCTTGGCGTTGTTGATGCGTTCCGATTCGGTGCGGGCGATTTCAAGCGCGCGTTCCTGCACCTTGCGCTCGCTCACGTCGCGCAGCACCGCGACCACTTCGCGCTCGCCGGCGTTCGCAGCACTGGCGGCGGGTTCGAGCGGTCGACAGCGCATTTCGATCCAGGCGAAGTAGCCGCCGGGCCTATCGGCACTGCCGGCTCGGCGGATACGGAATTCGACCGAACGATCTTCGCCGCGTGCCGCCGCATCGGCCAGCGCGGTGAGATAGGCCGGCCGATCGGCCACATGCACGCGGTCGAAAAGGCCGTGACCGGCGAGCTCGTTGCTGCGGACGCCGAACAGCGGCTCGGCCGCGGGCGAAACAAACAGCACGGCGCCGTTGCGTCCATGCCGGGTGATGACGTCGGTCATGTTGCGCGCGAGCAGACGATAGCGCTCTTCCTCGGCGTTGAGCAGCCCGGCGCCGGTGCGCGAGAGCTGTTCGGCGCCGAGCGCGAGGCCGGTGGCGTAGAGCGCGGCGGAAATGATGCCGAGGGCGGCGAGCGCGCCGTGCTGGCTCGCCGGCGTGACCCCTGCCGGTTGCAGATCGAATGCGCTCAAGGCGAGCAGCACCCCGACGGCGGCAAGCGCGAAGACCGCGGCCAGCGTCACCACTCGGCGCGAGGCGGATAGGACCGCTTCCAGCGGCACGACCACCAGCCAGATCGCCGCGAACGAGCCGATGCCGCCGGTGCACCAGGCCACGACCGTCACCAGGCCGGTGAGCGAAAGCGCCGCCATCACATGCGCGGCTTCGTAGCGTCCGGTGCGCGAGAGGAAGAAAGCAATCAGGATCGGCGCCACCAGCCAGCCGAAGACGCCGAGTTCGAGCGGGCTCGGTACGCCGCGAAAGGCTATATAGACCGGGAAGCTCGCAAGCGCGGCGAAACTGCCGAGCAAACGCGGCGCTATGAAAGCGCGATGGCGCGCCGCCATCAATGCTTCCCGCCGCGCCGATGGATGCACCAGCGCGTCGATATAGTTCCATACCGGCGTGAGGAAACTCACGGTTCCTGTCCCACGTCTTTGACCGAAAAGACGCGCCCCTTTTTTACCGCCGAAATCGTAGCCAGACCCGCTTAAGCGAACGCTAAAGCGGCCCCCGAGCGGAGCGCGCGAGCGTCGCTGTGGTCCATTCCGGGGCGGTGCGGGGTACCGATCGCCGGGCATGGTGAAATTTCGGTTGCCACGCGATGCCGGCGCGTGCGCGCAGGCCGCGTGTTATCGTTGCGCTAACCATGCCGCGCGCGGCCGAAGGCGCGCATTGCGCGCAAATAGTGTCGGCGTCTAAAATTTTATTTGAATCCGACTCTGTCAAATTTGACAAAAAATCGCCGCGTATTCGCGTCGATTTTGCCAAAAAGCCTCGCTTGAATGCCAACGACAGCTTCAAGCCTGTCTGCTACGGTTTAGTTCAAAGGCGGCAGAATGGCCGCCGGGGAATACGGGTAGGGTCATGTTCTTTCTGTTGCGCATGGCGTTTTGGTTGGGCGTCGTTTGCGTGCTGCTGCCGAGCGGCACGAAGACGGCATCGCCGGAAGCCAATATCGATGCCAAACAGGCGGTGACGCTGGCGAGCGCCGCCGTCACCGATGCACGCGGCTTCTGCGACCGGCAGCCCAATGCCTGCGAGGTCGGCGGCAAGGTGGCCGTGGCGATCGGTCACAAGGCCGAAGCCGGCGCCCGCACGATCTATGAATTCATCACGACCAAGCTGAGCGAGAATTCGGCGCCGGCCGACAAAACCGCCACAAAAGTGATCTCGGTCTCCGCGCCCGGCCGAGGCACGCTGACTGCCTCCGATCTGACGCCGGCTTGGCACGCACGGGTTCCGCTGCCGCCGCGGCGCGAGGCGCGCGCCGGCCGCCCGGCCGTCTAACCAGCGTAATTATCCGTGTTTTGCTGCGGGCCCGAGCGCCCGCCGCGATCTTTTTGGCCATCGACGGCCCTGAACCTATATATTGGTGGCATGACGACGATCGACGAAATCGTTGAGAATTTCGCCTTGCTCGAGGAGTGGGATGACCGCTATCGCTATGTCATCGAGCTCGGCCGCATGCTAACGCCGCTGCCGGAGGCCGCCCACACCGAGGCTAATAAAGTGCGCGGCTGCGCCAGCCAAGTCTGGCTGCTCACCCGTGTGAAACCGGACGGCGCCGCCGGTCCGACGCTGACTTTCGACGGCGACAGCGACGCCCATATCGTGCGCGGCCTGATCGCCATCCTGCTGGCGCTCTATTCCGGCAAGCACGCGCAAGAAATCCTCAACACTGACGCACTCGCATTGTTCGAGCGCATTGGATTGCGCGGCGGCCTCACGCCGCAACGCTCGAATGGGTTGCGGTCCATGGTCGAGCGCATTCGCGCCGAAGCCAAGGCGGCGCTGGCGCCGGCGGCCTGATCATTCGACGGTGAACGCCTCCCCCTCCGCCAGCCACGTCCTGATCGACGCATAAGCCGGCCCGCTCACCTGCGCCGCGTAACCGTAATGTCGCGCCAGCCGGTCGAGCGCGAGTTGCAGCACGACCTTGGCCGAACGTGACGGCCAGGCGCGCTCGCGTTCGACATCCTCCAGGCCTTTGAGGAAGCAGCAGACGTCGAGCAGCAGCCCGCCGAATTCCGGCCCCGCCGCGTCGAGCGCTTGACGCACGCGCTGGCGCGCCACGATCGTCGTCTCGGTGAAACCCGCGGCACGCTCGCTGCCGGCGCCACGGCGGCCCGACGCGATCGGGCTTGCCCAGTTCGAGGTGGTGCGTGGCATCATATGGGCGCGGGTGAAATCGGCGCGCAGCCTTTCGCCGGCCTGCAACTGGTGCGGCTCGATCAAGGCACGGCCGCTGCGCCCGCGCCGGCGCGCGAGCCAGGCGAGCGGGCTTTCTGCTTCGTCGACGGTCACGCTGGCGCGGCCGCCTTCGGTCGCGATCTGCCGCTCCGCCACTTCGAGATGCTGGCTGCGAAAGCGGTCTATTGCCGGCGCCGGCGGCTCGCCCGCGCGGTTTGCGGATTTCCCCGCCTTGCCGCTCATGGCCGCACCTGCGGGCGCGAAAGCATGCCGCGCGCCAGATCGCCGCAAAGGCCTTCCAGCGTCTGCAACACGCGGTCGATCGCCGCATCGTCGCGGGCGTCCTCGATCCGCCGGCAGGCATAGGCGGCGGTGGTGCGGTCACGGCGGAACAGCCGGCCGATCTCGCAGTAGCGCAGGCCGAGCGAAACATGGGCGAGGTACATGGCGCATTGCCTGGCGAAGGCCGCGGCGGGCGCGCGCCGCGACGGCGCTCGCAGCTCGTCGACCGGCACCGCGAAAGCGGCCGCCGTTGCCGCTTCCATTAGCCAGCAGATGCGCGCGGTGTCGTCTTGCGCTGGCGGCTTTCGCCGCGCCCGCCGCGGCTTGTTCAGGGCTTCGATCAGAGTCATGCAGGGCCTCCTGTGCTAGGATTATTTCCCTACATCATCGCCGAATATTGGGCGGCGGGGATAAGTTCCGCGAGGAATAGTTATACTACTGATATAATTCTAATATTTATGGTTTTTGTGGAAAATGCACGTG
>JBOHII010000277.1:0-3844 GCA_050725955.1 Pseudolabrys sp.
CGACCGACGACGGCACACGCATCGATATGCGCTCGGCCTCACGCTACGGCCTGTCCGATTTCGGCGCCAATGCCGCGCGCATCCGCAGCCTGCTCGACGATCTCGACGACGCGATAAGCGCGGCGCCCGAGCCGGAGAAACCGGAGAAGAAACCCGCGCCGAAAAAGAAGCCGGCGGACAAGCGTTAGCGTTCCAATCGATCCGGCGGCTGTCAGGCCGCCAGCCGATAGGTCCCGTCGATCGCCGACACGCCGTCCGTTGCGACCAGCCCGCGCGTCACTAAATCCTCCAGATGCGCCAGCACCGAGAGCCCGGCCGCGCCAGTCAGGCGCGGATCGATGCCGATATAGATCGCGCGCACGATGGTCGGGATGTCGGTTTCGCCTTTCGCCAGCCGGTGCAGGATCGAGGCCTCACGCGCCTTGCGATGCAGGATGTAGTAGTTGACGAAGCGGCCGGCGTCCTTGATCGCGGGACCATGGCCGGGGAAATAGACGGTTTCGCTGCGCTTGGTAAGTTTTTCCAGCGAGGCCATGTAGTCGCTCATGGCGCCATCGGGCGGCGCCACGATCGAGGTGGCCCAGCCCATCACATGATCGCCGGCGAACAGCGCGTTCGTCTCCTTGAACGCATAAGCCACGTGATTGGCGGTGTGACCGGGCGTCGTCACCGCTTCGATCGTCCAGCCCTCGCCGGCAACGATCTCGCCGTCCGTAAGTGCGACATCGGGCCGAAAGTCGCGGTCGCCGCTTGAATCGAGCGGGTTGAGCTCGCCGATATGCAGCGGCCGCGCGGCGCGGTGCGGACCTTCGGCATAGACCGTGGCGCCGGTCGCCGCCTTGATCGCCGGCACCGCAGGCGAATGGTCGCGATGCGTATGGGTGACAAAAATATGCGTCACCGTCTCGTTGCGCACGGCGTCGAGCAGCGCTCCGATGTGGCGTTCGTCGGCCGGCCCGGGATCGACGATGGCCACCTTGCCGCGGCCGATAATGTAGCTGAGCGTGCCCTTGAAGGTGAACGGCCCCGGATTGTCGGCCATCACGCGGCGGATGCCGGGCGCGGCCTCATCCACCCTATCGGGCGCGAGGTCGAGATTTTTGTCGAACGGGATGTCGTCGGCCATGCGCGTGTTCAATGCCCTTCGGCAACCGATGCCGTCAATGGTCTTCCTTTATTCGGTCAAGCAAAAGCCACTGACCGGACAAGCCGCGGATCGCCGGCGCCACGACTTTGCCTAGGACCGCCCACGAAAATGTCGCAGCCGGCTGCTCACTTTGCCGCCGCTTGGGGGGTGTTTGGCGTCGCGGCCGCAGTCTGCAACGACGCCTGATGCGGAGCGGATATGCACCGCCTATTGGCCGGGCTGGTTGTCTTCCTGTTGGCGGCGGCTTAGCTGGCATTCGCCGCGCCGCAGCCGCCAAATATCGCCTCGGCGACTGCCGGTCTGGCCTGGATCGCTGCCTACCGCAGCAAGCCCAATCCTGCTCAGGTGCCGGCGGTGATCGAAGCCTTGAGCCGGCTCAACGCCTTCGACAATCCGGAGAATTGCGGCTCCTATGTCGGCTTCCTGGCCGGGATCCTGGCCGACAATCCGTCCACGGCCGAGACGCTCATCGCGGAGAGCCTCAAAGTGCGCAGCGCGGATCGATGGCTGGTGCTGCGGGCAATTGCCTATTCCGGCCTGCCCAACTGGAAGTCGCTCCTGCGCCAGTATGCGGACCGTGTGCCGGCGCGCCGCGCGATGATCGACAAATATATCGGCGGCAAACTGCCGACGCTGGCCCAGCTTTCGATCACGCGCAGTCCGTCCGCCTGGCAGAAGTTTATCGGTCATTTCCGATTGGGTGAAACCGAGCATAAGGTGCAGCTTGAGCCGAGCCCCGATGTGCTCGACACATTGTGGGGCTATTATTTCGGAACCGGCAGCTATGGGCCGGTCATGCGGCTCATCGCATTGCTGCCCTGGTCGAACGACCGCAACGACGCCGCGCGCCTCACCATCGGCAGCATGACGAAATACACACTGGCGCGAAACGCTTCGCACGATCAGGCGCTGCTGGCCATGCTTGTGAGTTCGAGCAAGGCGCCCAATGCGGCGAAAGATACGGTCAAGATCCTCAACGAGATCATTGAGGCCGCGCAGACTGTCGACACAGCCGCAATCCGCGATCAGGCGCTTGCCGCGATCGACGAGCTCAAGCGCAAGGGCCCGGCGTACAAGCGCGCCGTTTCGTGGTGGGGCTATATGGGCGAGAGCACGATTGCGGCCGGCTGCCTCGCGGCCGCCGTCACCGGCCAGGTCGCACTCGGCTTGCCCTGCGTGATCGGCGGCGCTACGTCGTCGGCGGCGATGAACTTCTGGACCAATCAGCCGTGACGGGTCCGTTGACGATGCGGCATGCCGTGCTGCCAACCCTCTGGGGGACATGGCTGATCATTTGGATACGCAAGCTGACGATCGAGGAGCAGTTCATGGCCGAACAATTCGCCGACGACCATGCACGCTATCGCAGCGAGGTGTCGGCGCTCATTCCATTTGTCGTTTGAGCCTAATGAATTTCCGGCTCGGGGATCGCCCCGCGCGGCGCCAGGAAATCGAAATCGCAGCCCGTGTCGGCCTGCCCGATGTGCTCGGAATAAAGCGCGCCATAGCCGCGCGGGTAGCGCGGCGCCGGCGGCTTCCAGGCAGCGCGGCGGCGGGCGAGTTCCTCGTCGCTGACATGCAGATGAATGCGGCGCGCCGGCACATCGATTTCGATCTCGTCGCCGGTCTTCACGAAGGCGAGCGGGCCGCCGACAAAGCTTTCCGGCGCAACGTGCAGGATGCAGGCGCCATAGCTGGTGCCACTCATGCGGCCGTCGGAAATGCGGATCATGTCGCGCACGCCCTGCCCGAGCAGCCGTTTCGGAATCGGCAGCATGCCCCATTCAGGCATGCCGGGACCGCCCTTGGGGCCGGCGTTCTTCAAGACGAGAATGCTGTCGGGGGTAACGTCGAGATCGTCGCGCTCGATCTCGCGCATCATGTGGTTGTAGTCCTCGAAGGCGACCGCCTTGCCGCGGTGCTTCAGGAATCGCTTGTCGGCTGCGGCAGGTTTGATGACGCAGCCGTTGGGCGCGAGGTTGCCCTTGAGCACGGCGGTCGCTCCCTCGGCATAGACCGGGTCGTTGAGCGAATGGATGACGTCCTCGCGATAGACCTTGGCGCCCTCGATGTTCTCCCCCACTGTCTTGCCGGTGACGGTCGTGCAGGATAGATCGAGCTTCTCGCGCAGGTTCTGCATCAGCGCGCGCAGGCCCCCGGCGTAGTAGAAATCCTCCATCAGGTATTTGCCCGATGGCCGCACGTTGGCGAGCACCGGCACCTGCCGCGAAAGCTGGTCGAAGCGCTCCATGTCCATCGGGATGCCGGCGCGGCGCGCCATCGCCACCACATGGATGATGGCGTTGGTAGAGCCGCCCATCGCCATGTGCACCTTGATGGCGTTGTCGAAGGCCGCGGGCGTCAAAATTTTAGCTGGCGTCAGGTCCTCCCACACCATGTCGACGATGCGCCGGCCGGCGACCTCGCACATGCGCGGGTGGTTTGAGTCCGGCGCCGGGATCTACGATGCGCCGGGGATGGAGAGGCCGAGTGCCTCGGCAATCGCCATCATGGTCGCCGCCGTGCCCATCACCATGCAGGTGCCGAAAGAGCGGGCGATGCCGCCCTCAATCTCGTTCCATTCGTCGTCGCTGATGTTGCCGGCGCGTTTCTCGGTCCAGTATTTCCACACGTCGGAGCCGGAGCCGAGATATTCGCCGCGCCAGTTGCCGCGCAGCATCGGGCCGGCCGGGACGT
>JBOHII010000278.1:0-6455 GCA_050725955.1 Pseudolabrys sp.
CATGTCGGTCAAAATGACGACGCGGCCGTCGGCGAGCGTAAATGAGCGCACGTCGATGGCGTTGCCCTTGCCATGCTCGCTGAGCTTCGCCCCGAACACGCGATTGCGGCCGCGGCATTCGAAGTCGCCATAATTGTCGACGCTGCGTAACGCGGCGCCGATCGCGCTGACGCGCGGCGCTGCATCCTCGCGGATCCAGGCGGCGAAGGTCTCCGCCATCTCACAGCGCAGTACCGGCGCCGGCTTGATCTCGACGCGGCCGCTGTCGGCGAGCAGCACCGCGTCAAGCTGCACCATGTCGCGGCCGCCGCAGGCGCCGGGTCCGATCAGCCGCGGCATCGGCTCGACGGCGGCGACTTTCTCCAGCCGCAGGCGGCAATCGGACGGTTTTGCGGTGACGTCGGCGGTGTCGAAATCGGGGCCGGCGGCCTCGCGGAAGGTCAGCGGTTCCAGCCAGGCCGGTGGACGCGGGTGCGGCAGCGGGACATCCTCGGCAGCGGCAAGCCCGCAGCCCAAGCCGATCAACGCAATGATGGCAAACCACAGCCGCATCGGGCCGATGTCGTGCCACGATTGCGGCATTTATGCGAGACCCGTGACGAGGCTAAATCGGCAGGCCCCGCCATGGCCTGCCACGAGACGGTTGCGCCGCCCGGCCCGCCCGCTAACCTTGGCTTCGGCCGGCGAGGGGCGCCGGTCCAAGAAACGCAAAATCGCCGCCAGGAAGGGAATGCCATGCTCGGGCTGATGCAGGATTGGCCGCTGCTGTTGCACCGGATCATCGACCACGCGGCCATTTATCATGGCGAGCGCCCGGTCATTACCCGCTCGATCGAAGGGCCGCTGCATACCACCAATTATAAGGCGATCCGCGCCCGCGCGCTCAAGGTGGCGCAGTGCCTGGATAAGGGCGGCATCAAGCTCGGTGACCGGGTGGCGACGCTGGCGTGGAACACCTGGCGTCACCTGGAAACCTGGTACGGCATCCTCGGCATCGGGGCGATCTACCACACCGTCAATCCGCGGCTCTTCCCCGAGCAGATCGTATGGATCGTCAATCACGCCGGCGACCGCATGATGTTCGTCGACCTCACCTTCGTGCCGCTGTTGGAGAAGATCGCCGACAAGCTTCCCACGATCGAACGCTACATCGTACTCACCGATGCCGCGCATATGCCGAAGACCACGCTAAAGAATGCGGCCGCCTACGAGGAATGGATCGCCGAAGTGGACGGCGACTTCACGTGGAGGAGCTTCGACGAAAACACGGCTGCCGGCATGTGCTACACGTCCGGCACCACCGGCAATCCTAAGGGCGTGCTTTATTCGCACCGCTCAAACGTGCTGCACGCGCTGATCGCGACGCTGCCGGACTCCAAGAATTTGTCGTCGCGCGACGTGGTGATGCCGGTGGTGCCGATGTTCCACGCCAATTGCTGGTCGCTCGCATTCTCGACACCGATGGTCGGCGCCACGATGGTAATGCCCGGCGCCAAGATGGACGGCCCCTCAATCTATGAATTGCTCGACACCTACAAAGTGAGTTTCACCGCCGCCGTGCCGACGGTATGGCTGATGCTGCTGCAAGAACTGGAAAAGACCGGCGGCAAATTGCCTTATCTCAAGCGCGTGGTGATCGGCGGCTCCGCCTGTCCGCGCGCTATGGCCAAAACCTTCCAGGACGTCTATGGCGTCGAAGTGGTGCATGCTTGGGGCATGACCGAAATGAGCCCGCTTGGCTCACTCTGCACCATGAAGCCGGAATATGCGGGGCTCACCGCGGAGGCGCGCCTCGACATCCAGCAAAAAGCCGGCCACCCGCCGTTCGGCGTCGAGATGAAGATCACCGACGATGCGGGCAAGTCGCTACCGTGGGACGGCAAGACCTTCGGCCGGCTGAAGGTGCGCGGGCCGGCGGTCGCCAAAAGCTATTACAAGGGCGAAGGCAACGAGGTATTCGAGAAGGACGGCTGGTTCGACACCGGGGATGTCGCGACCATCGACAAATACGGTTACATGCAGATCACCGACCGTTCCAAGGATGTAATCAAGTCGGGCGGCGAATGGATTTCCACCATAGACCTGGAGAACCTGGCGGTCGGGCACCCGAAAGTGGCGGAAGCCGCTGCTATCGGCGTCAAGCACCCGAAATGGGACGAGCGGCCGCTGCTGGTGATCGTGCTCAAGAAGGGCGAGAGCGCCACCAAGGAGGAGATCCTCGGCTTCATGCAGGGCAAGATCGCCAAATGGTGGATGCCGGACGATGTCGCCTTCGTCGAGGAAATCCCCCACACCGCGACCGGCAAGATCCAAAAGCTCACGCTGCGCCAGCAGTTCAAGGACTACCGGCTGCCGAGCGTGCAGGCGGCGGAGTGAATTTTCCAACGGTCACTGCTGGACGCGCGCTGTAGCCCGTAAAGGGGAATGATAGCCGTCGCCCGCACGGTCAAAAAAATGCCCGGCACCAAGGCCGGGCATAATAGTTTGGAGGTTTGGAGCTTCGTTAAGATCCCTGTTATTCCGCCGCCTGTAGCGCCGCGCCTTGCAGCTTGTCCTGCGCCGCGACCAAGCGGTGCATGACCTTCAAATCCCGTTCGCGGAGTTGCAGGCAGGCATCGGCCCAGATCTGCACAATCTCGTCGAGCTCAGCGAGCGTGACCGGATTGACCGCGTGGCCGGCCTTATAGATCGCACGGGCGCCGACATGCCGGCGCTTGTTCTTCTGCATGTAGTCGCGCGCGGCCTCGATCCCCTGCCCCGGCTCGACCACCGCATGCACGAGGCCGGCGTCCTTCATCTCGTCGGCGCTGTAGATGCGGCCCGAGAGCATCATCTCCTCGGCGAAAGCAGCTCCTGCGCGCCGCGCCACGATGCTGGAAGCGCCCATGCCGGGGAACAGCCCGAACATGGTCTCCGGAAAGCCGAACCTGGCGCCGCGCTCGGCGATGATGACGTTGAACGACAACAACGACTCGAAGCCGCCGCCGAGCGCATCGCCCTGCGCCAGGCCGATGGTGATCATCGGCAGGTCAAGTGTCGCCATGTTCCGGTGCAGGATGCGCACGCAGGATTCGCCGTAGTCGACCAGCGCCTGGCGGTCGCGCGCTTGGATCTTGCCGAGGAAGTGGTTCAGGTCGCCGCCGAGATTGAACACGCCGGGCGTGCGCGAGCCGAGCAGCAGATACTGCAATTCGCTCGGCCGCTCGTCGAACATCGCGACGATGCCGCGTTGCCAGGCATGGAAGTCTTCGAGCAGGTCGAGATTGTAGCTCGGCCGCCCGCGCGGCCGCATGAAGGTCCAAAGCGCGCCGATTTGTGCGTCCCAGTTGACCTCAAGCTGTTCCAATTTGAACAGGCGCCGCGCTTCGGCGCCCTTCATCAGGTCGAGCAATTTGGCATCTTTGAGAGGAGCGGCCGGCTCTTTCGGCGCAAAAGGCAACTGCCAGGACAGCGTCCGGCTTGGAGCCGACGCGTGAGACAACGCAATACTCTGCATTTTTAGGGCACCGCATTTACTGTTCCTTTACCCTAACAAAAGGTTGCAACTTCGACAATCGACAATCCCTCGTTAACCATGCCTGAAACGCGAAACTCGTCTGCTTCAGGGACATGGATGCTTCAAAACATGCGGTGGAATCGCACCACAATGAAATTAACTACAAAACAAGCTCGCGTTCGCCGCGTTCGCGGTGAATTTCGATAGCCGAGGCGGCCACCGCCCGAGCACCGCCATCGATTACGAACTCAGAACAATTTTATTGAATTCGTGACGGCAGCATTTGCCGCTCATTCATCATGAGCGCGGATAGGCCGCGCAATTTGCCTCGAATTGAAGAATGAACGCTACCTTCCGCAGCGTCCAGGAAGCCGCGAAAAACACAATGCTGATCAGGCGTTTTATCCAGACCTGCCGGGCGGATGCAGAGCTGGCAACCGATATCCGCGCCGCGCTTGTCGAGTCGCTTTTCGCACCGCTCGCGTCATTGATCTTCGGCGCCGTTGGCTGCTCGATCATCGGCGGAGCGGTGGCGCTGCGCGTCGGCGATCCCTGGATCATGGCGGTGTCGGTTGCGCTGTTCGCGGTCGGCATGCTGCGCGTCGTCTCCGCCATCCTGTACAAGCGCGACAAGCGCAGGCAAAAGGCCGAATTCACAAAAATATGGGAACGCGTTTACGAGTACGGCGCTTGGGGCTTCTCAGGCTTGCTCGGCTTGCTGTGCTGGCTGACAATCACGCAGACCCCGGATGCCTCGCTCCACCTGGCGGTCAGCACCACCACGGCGGGCTACGCGGCGGCGATTTCCGGCCGCAATGCAGGGCGGCCCATTATCGCCGTCGGCCAGCTAACGCTTAGCACGCTGCCTCTCGCCATCGCGCTGCTCACCGATCCCGACTGGGTGCAGAAGGCGATGGGCTTTGTGGTGCTGCTGTTCATCTACGGCATGATGGACATCACGCTCAGCATCCGCGACATCATCATCCAGGCGCTCACCATGACGCGCAAAGAAGCCGCCCTTGCCGCCCGCTTCGAGGAGCAGGCCAACCGCTTCGACATCGCGCTCAATAACATGTCGCACGGCCTGTGCATGCTCGATGACCAGGACCGCCTGCAAGTCTGGAACGAGCGCTTTCTCGAGCTGCTGCACCTGCAAAATGCGCCGGTCCATGTCGGCATGCGCATTCCGACGCTGGTGCGCCACAGCATCCGCGCCGGCAATCACAAAGGCCGCAACGTGCGGCAGGTTTTCGGCGACCTCGCCCGCAGCCTGCAGAAGAACAGCTTCGACCAGGTTCACACATCGCCCGACGGCGATCGTTCCATCGCCTTGTCGCGCCGCATGATGGCGGACGGCGGCTCTGTCGTCATCCTGGAAGACGTGACCGAACGCAAGCGCGCGCAAGAGCGCATTGCACATCTTGCTCGCTACGACGAGCTCACCGGGCTCGCCAATCGCACGCAGTTCCGCGAACGCATCAACGCCATGCTCTCCGCGGTATCGAAGCGCGAGAACCACGTTACCGTGCACCTGATCGACCTCGACCGGTTCAAGACCGTCAACGACACGCTCGGCCACCCAATCGGCGACAAGCTGCTCAAGGAAGTCGCCAGGCGCCTGAGCGCTGTGATCGGCTCCGCCGACATGATCACCCGTTTCGGCGGCGACGAATTCGTCGTGTTGCAGCCGGCAACCGTGCGCCGCCAGGACGCGCAGTGGCTTGCCCAGCGTCTGGCCAAGGCGCTCAGCGATCCGTTCGAAATCGACGGCCATCGCATCGACATAGGCGCCTCAATCGGCATCGCCATGGCGCCGACGGACGGAGTCGATGCCGACGAACTATTGAAAAAAGCCGATATGGCGCTGTACGTCGCCAAAAACGGCGGCGGCGGCAATCACTGCTTCTTTGCCGGAGAAATGGAGGAGGCGGTGCAGGTGCGCCGTGCGCTCGAGCTCGATCTGCGTGAGGCGCTCGCTTCGGGGCAATTCCTGTTGCACTTCCAGCCGCTGGTCGATTTGCGCTCCGGTCGCGTGACGACCTGCGAGGCGCTGTTGCGCTGGCTACATCCCGTGCGCGGCAATGTACCGCCGTCGGTGTTCATCCCGATCGCGGAGGAGACCGGTCTGATCGTTGCGCTTGGCGAATGGGTGCTGCAGAGCGCCTGCGTCGAAGCGGCGACCTGGCCGGGCGACGTCAAGGTCGCCGTCAACCTGTCACCGGTACAGTTCCGCGAGCGCGGCCTTGCCTTGCACGTGGTGTCGGCGCTGGCGAAGTCGGGCTTGCCGGCGCAGCGGCTGGAACTGGAGATCACCGAGCGCGTGCTGCTGGAAGAAAGCGATGCCACGCTCGCCGCCATGGAGCAGTTGCGCAATCTCGGCATCAGCATCTCGCTCGACGATTTCGGCACCGGCTATTCCTCGCTGAATTATCTGCGCCAGTTCCCGTTCAATAAGATCAAGATCGACCAGTCGTTCATCCGCGATCTGGGCGAGAAGGGCGACGCCCGGCCGATCATCGGCGCGGTCGCTAGCCTGGGAACCGGCCTCGACAAGATCGTCGTTGCCGAAGGCATCGAAACCGAAGAACAAATGAAGCTGGTGACGGCGCAGGGCTGCCACGAGGGCCAGGGTCATTATTTTGGCCGCCCGATGAGCGGCGACGCCATCCGCGCCCGGCTGGAGGCGCTGCAAGCCGAAGCGCAACTGGTTGCGTAGAATTTGGGCCGGTTGGAATCCACCCAGCCGAACGGCCAAACAATCCAGTTAACCCGCTTCGTTGGACGACGCGGCGAGGTCATTGCCCCCACCCGCGCTTCCGATTATCTCTGCGGCATGATCAGCCTCGAGGCAGGAACCGCGGCGAGCGGCGGCGTGCGGTTCCTCGGCAGCGCCCGCGCCTATTGGCGGCTGCTCGCGCGCGGCGCCGTGTTGCTGGTGGTTACGCTCGGCATCTACCGC